>CAJWSQ010000100.1 GCA_913045895.1 uncultured Flavobacteriales bacterium
TATAAACAGTTCCTTCAAAAACCACAATGTAAACATGACGACGGACAAAAGGTATCGAGCCTATAAAAATAAATTCTATCGCCAGACATATCAGTGGCAGCGAGTGAAGTTAAACCTCGTTATATGATACTGGAAAATTGTGTTTGATCATGTAGGGATGGATCATCAGCCAAAAAAAGGAGGTTATAACTATTTACATACAAATTGAGGTTTCTGCCAGAATGATGTACCACTTCCAAATTTTTAAGGGGTGATACCTGCTTCTCGTTTATTGGAGATAAAGGAAGTTACTTAGTATAATGGTCGCTATTGAAAATAAGAGACCCCATATAGTCAAATATTTTAATAGTTTAAAAGTGCCCATCCCATTTTTGATTATTAGAATAATTAAGGAATGCTACTGCTATATTACTACCACTATCAATCAGAGCTCAATGTGCGCAATAACAATCCATTTGTCTTTGTTGGTTGGAACAAAAACAAATGGAGTGTGAAAGTACACAACGAGGAGAGACAAGTCGAAAGACAACAAAAACAAACAATCACAAGACTAATCCCCTCCTGGAAGGAGAAAACGATATTATGACCTCAAATGAGGTGATAATAACGGTTCCACTTCAAAGGGGGGTCCAGCCCCCCGCTCCGTCTGCGTGCGATATAAACGAAGGGGACATTGCCCCCGTACCGTCTACGTGCGACGATGCAACCGGTGATGGGCTGCTTAGTACCCATCCCAGCAACACCGTGACTCCTCGCGTGGCTTCGGCGTTAGCCAGGGCAATGTCCACTGCTCCGTCTGCGTGCGATATTGTAAATTTCGATTCTGTAGGTGGGCTGCTAAGTACCCATTCTGTCAACACCGTGACTCCTTTGATGGCTTCGGCGTTAGCCAGGGACATGCCTGCACCCATTATTAGCCCTTTAACTACACTCCCGGTGTCTATGAGAGGACCACCAAATCGATACGTGAATTGGGCAAATCTACAATCTACCGTTCATTCTGAGATGGGACCATGCTTACATTGTAAGAGCACAGGTAGGACACTTGAACAAACCCAGAACGTAGGTTTTGCAACTACCTTTGAAATTGTCTGCAAACCATGTGTATCAGATCGAGAGAAAGATCGTCTTCAAATTAGGTATCTCAATGAGAAACTGAAGAATATGTCTACAGTCACCAAGTCAGAGAGGTCTGAACATACGAGTTTACGATTGAAAAGAAACCGCAAGCAGAAACATTGGGATGAGAAGTACATACCTATTCGTAGAAAGAGAACCATCAGACCAACTTACAATAAGAAATTCAGCAAGCGCCAGCACTTGCGTGAGTTTGCAAAAGGCAAAGGATCTATTGTTGATTTTGAAATCAACATTCGTGCCATGATGGCTGCATTTTATTGTGGAACTGGAGCAGCTGATATTGCTAAGAGTAATGCATTCATGGGCGTCCCTGGTTGTAAATCATGGGAGCGCTCATATTCGAATCATTCTCCTAAACTGATGGCCCAAATCAACTCCGTCGTAAATGGAGTGATTGACACTAGTTTGAAGGCAGAGATTGAAGCAACAATCAGAGAGAAGTTAGTGGAGCATGATGAACAATATATTGAAAAAGCAATAAACGCATATTTTTCAAAAGATGACAAAAACATACCTGATTGTATTAAAAGAGTGGGTCTCATAGTGAGTTATGACATGGGCTGGCAGAAAAGATCAACTGGTAATCTCTTTGATAGTCTGTCTGGTCATGCTTTTATTATTGGCGCCAGAACTGGTAACATCATTGGGTTCAGAGTTAAATCTAAGTCTTGCTCAAAATGCAAAACAGC
Organism: uncultured Flavobacteriales bacterium; assembly: GCA_913045895.1. Lineage (GTDB taxonomy): Bacteria > Bacteroidota > Bacteroidia > Flavobacteriales_G > Salibacteraceae > UBA6049. Next base: position 1,830 of record CAJWSQ010000100.1, read on the forward strand.
AAACGTGTTTGATCAAGCTCCTGATGACCATGAATGTCAGATAAACTGAGACGGGGCAAGTGGGGCGATGGAAGCAGCAGTTGCACTTGAGATATGCATTGATTTGTATGATGGTGATTATGCTATATTTATCGAGAAAATTGTGTCCGATGATGATAGCACTATGCGCTCTCATTTAGTGCATGAAGAACAAGGTGGCAAGTTACCACTTCGCATCCCCCCACCCGAATTCCTAGCCGATCCTAGTCATCGCATCAAAGTTATGTCAGGCCCCATATTCTCACTAGCAAAAAGCGAAGGAAAGAACCCAGCGAAGTGTAAGAAAATAGATGCATTGAGAATAAAAAAATACATTGGTTGTTATATTTACCAAAATAGGGGGCAATCAATTGAGGTGATGATGGCTAAAGCCAAAGCACCTGTTGAGCATCTTTTTAATTCGCACAAGTGGTGCGACCCAGAGTGGTGCTGGGCCAAGCAATTGGACAACAAGAGGCTTGAGCTTACGATGTCCAATATGAAGGAGGTCGCTGCTAATAACTCGGACATGGAAATGTCTAACTCAGATAGTGGATCGAATAGTGGATCAGATAATGGATCAAATAGTGGATCAGGTGGATCGAATAGTGGATCAGGCACCGAACCAGAGACCGAATCAGATGATAGCGCATATAATACATCCGACTGCAACGAGGACGAAGGCAGTGATACAGACAAAGTGGACGAAGATATTGAGTTAGATGAAGAGGAAATCAAGGAATGCAAATTTCTCCAAAAATACGACAGAACTTACATATGTGATGAAACTATCTTCACTGCAGATAATTTAGAAGCAATGAAGGCCAGAGAGATTGCAATGTACAAGAAAAATAAACGATGCTACTATCGATGCAAGGAAAAACACGCCGACCTCTACAAGGAAATTACGCTTGCGATGAGTCAATTCATTACAAGAGCCATGTTGCTCCAATTGAATCACACTTATTCCACCCAAAAGAACGAAGCAATGAACCATTCTGTCTCTAGTACGGCGCCAAAATCAAAACACTACTCTACCACAGACTCATTACTAACTCGCGTTGGAATAGCCGGTGCGTGCCAGATACTGGGTCATGCCTCCTTCTGGACCAAGGTATGTAGCGCGTTTGATTTCGATATCGATTCAGGACTACTGTCTCTCTTGCAGCAACGCGATGCCCACAAAAGGAGGAAGAACGCACGAGCAGCTACCCCTAAAGGCAAACGAAAGAGGAGATCAAGAAAGCATGTAAAGATAAACAAGGAGCATAAGGATTTCATGGAGGGACATAATGCGGGTCTAGCGTACGAATCAGGAATTGCAGTTGCGGCAGCGAGGAAGAACTTACCTACTGCAGCTGCACGTAATCCGACGGGAACACCAAAGGATCAGTGGAAATGCCCCTATTACCACCCTCTCTATTGTACGCAACTGGGTCATAACGATTGCCGTAGTCCTCTCTGTGGAATGAAACCGCGGTCAAAGGAAGAGAGAGAGGTAGCAAAGAAGGTGATTCTTCAGGAGGTATTGGATGCAGAAGTGATTCGGCAAGCAGCGAACAGTGAGTAATTTTTATCATGAAATCTTTCTTCTATTGTTTTATCACACTTAAGTATATATATTATATATCACTAATTTTATTTTATATTTTTGGCTAAATCTATCAGAAAAAGGAAACGAAAGCAGGACGTTTGGCCTTCGATCAGGACATTTGTACGAGGGTGAGGTACGTAATCAAAAATCAAAAAAGAGGAAACGAACGAAGAAATGAGATAATAGATTCCCAGTAGCGTCGTAGGATAAATAATTTATATTCCATAGATCACATACTTTACTTCAATAAATAGTGTGCAATGACGAACTCCTTCGCTTGCGTTTAAATCTTGTCTAACTTATATAACATATACAATGTGAATATATAGATCGATAGATTAGATCATGGGCTTTCCGAATCAACCTGGGACTTCGACCAAATAGTGAGTTTTGCCGTAGTTATAGTATGGTTTAAACCGATACACTTTTAGGCCCAAATAGTGTATCGGGGCAAAATAACCACTATTAGCCTATTCTATATACTAGTGTTATATATCACTGTACGCGTCAGAAAGAGGGCTATATGAAATCATCAACAATAATTGAAAAATATGTAATTGTGACTGACTTATGACAACAAATCTGATTTATTTAATACAGAAATTTTGCGTATAAAATGAACGTCTCTAGTACATAATAAACCGGTTGACGGTCAGTTATTCCCGTTGGTTTTCCGTACTACTTTAAATATTGGAGTTGACCAACGATATTTTAGCTGTTATAGATCAAAATAATAGGTCAATCTCATGGAGGTTAAGCTGTACGAAATATGTATAATCAAAAGTCATTACAAATAATAAACTTTGGTTGGACAGGCTGTATATATGTACCTTTGTGGAAAACGAGGACTTGAATAAAGGGGATCATGGAAAGGAAAAGGACCTTTGGAGCCCTGGCTAAAGCCCTAAAGGGTATACCGTACTAGATTTTGTATTCTTTTGTAGATTGTAGAAAATTTGTAAAAAAGTTGTAGAATCTACAGAAAGTCCGAACCCCCCTGGCCCCCCCTGATAAGTTTTAATCTGGGGGGGCTCTATATGGAACCAAGGCCCCCCTTCTAAGGCTCAACTATATGTTCACACTTACAACTTTACCACAGGCAAAGTGATACATATTTGGTAACACCACCAATATGTTTCATAAGGGAAGGGGTATCACCTGCTTCTCAAACTATGTCCTCGACAAAAAATCCCTCCACACTGTGCCAAACAGAAAGGCTCGAATCAAAACAGGGGGGCCCCAAACTAAACTTTTTGAAGTAAACAAATTTTGTTTCGCAAATATCTTCGCAACTAATCAAGGTATCTGACCATTTTCAATTGTGTTGCCTCCTCATTTGACGTCTGCTTCTGCCCATATGATTGGATTTGTAGTATCTCGCCATTTTTTAATAGAAAAATAGGGAAACTTGCGCCGGAAATCACACGCGGGAGAATTTTGTTCACGTTTTTGAACATTTTCTTTGAATAAACTTTAAGCTGTCGCATGCCTACTTACATGAGCGAGACTACATTTCATCTGTCCTTCAGAAACAGTTTAAAACAATTAAATATGTAGAGTGGTTGCTGAAATAAGCATTTATTTGTAGACTAAGGTTATTGGTCGGTTTTGGTCAAAGTATGAACGTTTCTCTGATGACTTTTCTGACAGGAACATTCATCCGACTAGAGATTTTAAGTCCATTTCGGCTTATTTGCATTTCAGCAGTATTTTCATTCCAGATATGAGCGCACTGGCTGGCTGGAACTACCTTACCCACGAGTGGATCGGATACGCTTCATACCGATTGATGGGATACATCTAAACACATTCACTTTTGAACTTTTTTAGTGTTCTAGCGGTTGAATTTATAACCTCATTTCAAATTCAACCTGTTTATGGATATCAATTTCAGTGTAGAAAAAGTATACGATTTACTCACAGACAAATTAGTTGATTGGGCTTCAGCAACAGTTAAAATGCTTCCCAATTTGGTTGTCTCAATTTTAGTATTGACGCTATTTATTGTTGCTGCAAACTTTATCAAAAAGATTTTCAAGCGCATTTCTCATCGCATAACTGACAACCTCAGCTTGCGCGATTTGATGGCTTCAATCCTCTACATCATCATTGTTACACTCGGAGGATTTATTGCTCTTTCAATTTTAAAACTAGACGGAACAGTTAAGTCTCTTTTAGCTGGTGCCGGAGTTATCGGTTTGGCACTTGGTTTTGCATTTCAAGAAATCGCTTCCAACTTTATTGCTGGTACAATGATGAGTATCCGCAAGCCTTTCTCCATTGGTGACTTAATTGAAACCAATGATTTTTTAGGAACCGTAAGAAGGATTCAATTGCGAACGACACAACTAGAAACTTTGCAGGGGCAGTATATTTTGATTCCCAATGCCGAAGTTTTTAAAAAGGCTATTATCAACTACACTCAACTCGGAAAAAGAAGAATTGATATTCCTGTGGGAGTTACTTACGATACAGATTTACCTTTTGCTAAAGATGTGGCTTTAAAAGCAGTTGAAAAACTTGAAGATGTTTCAAATGTGACGATTTACTACACGGGATTCAACAACTCATCAATTGATTTTGTAATCAGGTATTGGATTGACTTTACGAATAAACAAGCTGATTATTTACAGAAACAAGACGAAGGAATTATTGCTATCAAAAAAGCATTTGATGAGAACGATATCACTATTCCATTCCCAATTAGAACATTGGATTTTGGCGACAACTTTATGGAAATGATGAGCCAAAATCAAAACTCTTAAATCGAAAAACATGAAATCACGATCGAAAAAAATTGGACTTTGGTTAGTTGGTATTCTTGCCGTACTAATCCTTGTTCTACAGCTAATACTTGAACCTGTTGTTTTACGATATGTAAACGATGCTATGGCCGACATGGGCGATTACAAAGGGCAGGTAAAAGACGTTGATATTGCACTTTTAAGAGGTGCTTACAGAATAGATTCATTGAGCATTGAAAAGGTATCGGGCGAATTTCCTGAGCCATTTGTAAATATAGATGCATTGGATATTTCTATCGAATGGAAAGCGTTGTTTCATGGTGCTGTTGTAGGTGAAATCATTTTAGAAAACCCTGTACTGAATTTCACACGTGATGAGTCTGGCGATACTCAAGCTGGTGAAGATGTTGATTGGTTAGCAACTATTCAGAATTTAATTCCAATCAGCATTAACCGATTTGAAATTAAAAATGGACATGTTTTTTACCGTGATATTGGGTCAGACCCCAAAGTTGAAATTGAGGCGAAAGACATGTATGCTCTAGCTACAAACCTGAGCACTGTTCAAGACAAAAACAAAAAATTACCTTCTCACATAAACATGAGAGCTAACATAACTGGTGATGGAGATGTTGAAGCTCACATGGATTTGAATGCATTGAAAACTACACCAGATTTCGACATGGATGTTTCAGTAAAAAACATGGATTTAACTTCCATTTCTGATTTTACTGAAGCATATGCCAACTTCGATTTTAAACAAGGAAATTTAGATGTATTTGCAGAAGCCGCCATGGATGATGGTAATTATGAAGGTTATGTAAAACCCCTGATGAAAGAAGTTAAAGTTATTGACCTAAAAGACAAGGAAAAATCTTTTTGGAGAAAAACTTGGGAAGTTGTTGTAGGTGGTACAATGGAGCTTTTTGAAAATCAGAAAAATGATCAGTTTGCTACTAAGGTACCTTTTGAAGGTTCAACCGATGAAAGTAATGTTGCCATTTTAAAATCTGTAGGTAATGTTTTAAAAAATGCCTTTATCAAAGCTTTTGATGATCAAGTTGATCACTCCATTAACATTCGGAATTTAACTCAAAATAAAAAAGACAAATCATAAAAAAAGGGAGCTCAAAAGGCTCCCTTTTTTATTTGTATCATTAACCAATTACAAAGCCGCCAATTGTTCCTCTAAGATTTTGATCTTAGCTTCAGCGTCTTCTTGTTTTTTGCGTTCGTTAGCAACAACTTGCTCTGGAGCATTATTCACAAAACGTTCGTTGCTTAGTTTTTTGGAAACTCCAATCAAGAAGCCTTTGGTGTATTCCAACTCTTTTTGAAGTTTCTCTTTTTCAGCTTCAACATCAACATTTCCTGCAAGTGGAATGAAATACTCATTACCTGCAACAATGAAGTTGTAAGCACCTTCCGGCTTTTCTGTTACGTAGCTTAACTCTTCTACGTTGGCCAACTTCAAGATAACAGCATCCAATTCTTTTTGAATCGGTTCGTTTTCTTTCACTTGAACAGTAAGCGCTTCTTTGTTAGGGATATTTTGCTTCGCTCTGAAGGTTCTGATATCAGTAATAGCTTGAGCTGTTTTCTCGAAGCTCTTCACCAATTCAGTATCTAAACCAGTAGATTTTGGCCATTCAGCAACTATTAAGTCGTCTCCATTTCTCTCAGCTAATAACTGCCAAATTTCTTCCGTTAAGAAAGGCATAAATGGATGCATCAGTTTTACAACAGACTCAAAGTGACCAATAACTTGACCCAACGTTTTTGAATCGATTGGCTTTTGATAAGCTGGTTTAATCATCTCCAAATACCATGAACAGAAATCATCCCAAGCAAATTTGTAGATCGTCATTAAAGCATCACTCAAACGGTATTTAGAGAAATGATCTTCTACCAATTCAACCGTTTGAGCCAACTTAGCTTCAAACCAGTTGTTTGCCATATCACAAACTTCAGGCTGAGTTAAAGATTTATCTTCTTCCCACCCTTTAATCAAACGTAATGCATTCCAGATTTTGTTTGAGAAGTTTCTTCCTTGCTCGCACAACTGCTCATCAAATGGTAAATCATTTCCAGCTGGCGATGTCAATAACATCCCAACACGAACTCCATCTGCTCCATACTGCTCAATCAAACCGATTGGATCAGGAGAGTTACCTAATGATTTAGACATTTTTCTACCTAAATGATCGCGTACAATTCCTGTTAAATAAACAGCGCTAAACGGTTTTTCATCGCGGTAATAATATCCAGCAATAATCATTCTAGCTACCCAGAAGAATAAAATCTCAGGAGCAGTTACCAATGTATTGGTTGGATAGTAATAGTTAATTTCTTCGTTATTCGGATTGCGAACACCATCGAACACACTAATTGGCCACAACCAACTAGAGAACCAGGTATCTAACACATCTTCATCTTGCTTCAGCTCATCGATAGAAAGTGTTTTACCACATTTTTCTGAAGCCAATTTAACAGCTTCATCTTCGTTGTGAGCAACAACAAAATCATTCATTCCATCACCGTAATACCAAACTGGAATTCGGTGCCCCCAGTACAACTGGCGAGAAATACACCAATCACGTACATTCTCCATCCAGTGACGATACGTGTTTTTAAATTTCTCAGGAATTAACTGAACAACATCATCCATTACAGCTTTTAAAGCTGGCTCAGACAATTCTTTCATAGACATAAACCACTGAACAGAAATGCGCGGCTCAATCACCGAACCAGTACGTTCACTAGTTCCAACTGATGATTTGTACTCTTCAGTTTTAAGTAAAGTTCCTTGTTCTTGAAGTGCCTTAGCTACAGACTTACGAGCAACAAAACGATCTTGACCTTCAAATTGAAGTCCATGAGCATTCAATGTTCCATCTTCATTGAAAACATCAATAATTTCCAATTCATGGCGCTCACCAATAGCTTGGTCATTTACATCATGCGCTGGAGTTACCTTCAAACATCCAGTACCAAATTCAATGTCTACATATTCATCGGTGATAATTGGAATTGAGCGATTTGCAATAGGTACGATTACTCGTTTTCCAATTAAATGCTGGTAACGCTCGTCATTTGGATTGATACATACGGCTGTATCACCGAAAATCGTTTCAGGACGAGTTGTTGCGATGGTTACGAATTCACCTTCAGCTCCATCTACTGCATACTGCATGTAATAAAGCTTTTGGTTAACATCTTTGTGGATAACCTCTTCATCAGATACCGTTGTTTTTGCATCCGGATCCCAGTTAACCATGCGATAACCGCGGTAAATTTTACCGTCTTTATATAAATCGTTGAATACCTTGATTACACTCTCGTAACGAGGCTCATCCATGGTGAATGAAGTTCTTTCCCAATCGCATGATGCACCTAAACGCTTTAATTGCTCAAGGATAATACCACCATGTTTATCGGTCCATTCCCATGCGTGCTTCATGAAATCTTCACGAGAAAGATCCCATTTGCTTATACCTTCATCTTTAAGCTTGGCAACAACTTTTGCTTCGGTTGCAATAGAGGCATGATCGGTTCCTGGAACCCAACAAGCATTTTTACCTTCCATACGAGCTTTGCGAATCAATACATCTTGAATGGTATTGTTCAACATATGCCCCATGTGTAAAACACCGGTTACATTGGGTGGGGGAATTACAATTGTGTAAGGTTCTCTTTCATCAGGTTCTGAATGAAAATAACCTTTTTCTTGCCAGTATTTATACCACTTATCCTCTGCCTCAGCAGGATTGAATTTGCTTGAAAGTTCTGTCACTTTACCTCTATTTATTTAAGAAGAGGCAAATTTATTCAAATCAACAGAAAGGGACTTATAAAAGAAGTACTGAGAAATAAATAACTACGAGGAGAATCAATGTCCAAATGGAATATCAATCTGACCAAAATCGAAATAGATTGATACTAAAAACAACAATACGATA
>CAJWSQ010000101.1 GCA_913045895.1 uncultured Flavobacteriales bacterium
ACCAAACCAGCGATAGCAACAATGATAATTCCATCATGAACACGTTGAATTTCATGGGGCATAAAAAGATCATAAACTGCTTTTGAAATCATGGTGATGGACGCCAACAAAATCATCGTCCCTTCAACTCCAGCTGATAAAAACTCAACCTTACCATGTCCGTAAGGATGATTTCGATCTCGTGGCAAGGATGAAAGATACAAAGCATATGTACCCAAACCAGCTGCTATTACATTCACAATACTCTCAGCTGCATCGGTTAAAATAGCATTTGAAGAAGTGAAAAACCAAGCTAAAAACTTGAAGATCATCAGACCTATACTAATCAACAACGTGTACTGCTGAAATCGGTAGTTGAGTTTTAAATCTCTGGTTTGATTGGTCATATTAACAAGCTAACACAATTTTTTATTGATTCAACAGTTTAACAACTACATTTGCTAAACAGTGAACACAAATAAATTAGGCAAAATAATCATTTATCAGTTTGCTTTATGGGCTATTCTACTGCCTATTTCTGCTTTTTCGCAAACTATTCGCAAATACAGTAACGACTTCTTAAACATTGGCGTTGGTGCCAGAGCAATGGGAATGTCAAATGCTGTGGTTGCTTCTACTGGCGATGTGCATGCGGGCTACTGGAACCCAGCCGGTTTAACCCAATTACAAGGTTTAGAAAATGTTCCGAAATTTCAAGCTGGATTGATGCACTCTGCCTACTTTGCTGGAATGGCAAACTACGATTATGGTTCGGTTGCTGTTCCAATTGAAGGTGGTGTCATTGGTTTTTCACTGATTCGATTTGGAGTGGATGACATTCAAAACACCATTAACTTGGTTGATCCAAATACAGGCGCTTTTGATTACTCTCGAATCTCAAAATTCTCAACTGCAGATTATGCTGGCTTAATCTCTTTCGCTAAAAAAATGCCTGTTGAAGGGTTGAGTTTAGGAGCTAACGTTAAGATCATACACCGCATCATTGGAGACTTTGCTCAAGCATGGGGTTTTGGAATTGATGCTGGTGCGCAATATGAGCGTAAAAACTTAAAATTGGGAGCCGTTCTTCGTGATGCCACTTCAACTTTTAATGCATGGTCATATTCTATTGACAACAACACCAGAGACGTATTTATTGCTACAGGAAATGAAGTTCCTGAAAACAATATGGAGGTTACTTTACCTCGATTAATAATTGGTGGGGGTTACAAGTTTTTCTTCTTAAAAGATCAAATTTCAGCTATGCCTGAATTAGATGCAGAATTCACCTTTGATGGAAGAAGAAGCACCGTAATTCAAGGCGATCCCGTTTCCATAGATCCTAGAGTTGGATTGGAACTTAGCTACCGCGAGTTAATTTTCTTGCGTGGTGGAATTGGAAACATCCAGCAAATGAAAGCTGAAGTTGGTAATTACAACGAAACATCTTTCCAACCAAACTTTGGTGTTGGACTTCAATTAAAAGACTTGTTTGGTTTGGGTACGCTTTCAATAGACTACGCTTTAACCGACATTGGCGACCAAACGCTACTTTACTCCAATGTTTTTTCTCTCAGATTGGATCTGAACAATTAGTTTGCTGCTTATTGAATTGCTCTTGCTACTTTCGCAGTGCAACAAAATGACTCAGTAGGTGAAAAGAAAGCATCTGTTTTTACTGGCAATTACTACCGGAATTTTACTGAGCCTCGCATGGCCTGAAATCGGGAGTATGAATTTCTTGCTCTTTATTGGGTTTATCCCACTTCTGTTTGTTGAAGAGCATATTTATCAAGAAATTCAGAACGGTGGAAAACGTAAGCTTTTACCATACAGCTACTTGGCTTTTTTACTTTTCAATGCGTTAACCACTTGGTGGGTTTGGAATGCTTCTGCATTTGGCGGAGTTGCAGCCATTGTATGCAACGCACTTTTCATGAGCGTCATTTTCAACCTATTTCATCAAGTTCGTTTGGCACTTGGTAAAATTCGCGGTTATTTCGGCCTATGTGTTTTGTGGATGGGCTGGGAATATGTCCACCTCAACTGGGATTTATCTTGGCCATGGCTTACACTCGGAAATGGATTTGCAACACAATACACTTGGGTTCAATGGTACGAATACACAGGTGTTTTTGGTGGCTCACTGTGGATTTTACTGGTAAACATCTTACTGTTTGAAGCATTTAAGATTTACCGAACTGACACTAAAAAAGCATTCACTTCAAAAGCATTCATCACTGGCATTGCGTTTATTGCTCTCCCTATTATTTGGAGTCTAGTCAAATACAACAATTTCCAAGATCAAGGCTCTCCAATTGATGTGGTTGTAATTCAACCAAACATTGATCCTTACAACGAAAAATTCGGAAGTTCTTCTCCTCAACAAGTGATGAAGATGACCAAACTGGCTGAGCAAAAAATGGACAACATGGTTGATTATGTTGTCGCTCCTGAAACGGCCATTCCACAGAGTTTTGACGAGGCTAAATTCAAACACACTTCAGAATTCAACATTTTAAAACTACTCATCAATAAATACCCACAGAGCAAGGTTATTATTGGCGCTTCTAGTTACAGCATTTACGAGCCTGGAGCCCAACATTCTGAAACAGCTCGATTGGCTAGAGATCAAAACTTCTGGTATGACTTCAGCAATACCGCCATTCAGATTGATGCAAGAGATTCAGTACAATTTTACCACAAATCAAAATTGGTACCTGGAGTAGAGAAAATGCCTTTTCCTTGGTTGTTTCAGCACTTTCAGGATTTAGCTTTTAATTTAGGTGGAACTACTGGCTCTCTAGCTGGACAAGAAAACCGTCAGGCTTTTGGCAACTCAGAAGATTCTGTTCGAGTTGCGCCAATTGTATGCTATGAATCTATTTATGGCGATTATGTAGGCGATTACATCAATGAGGGTGATGCTAATGTATTTTTCATCATCACCAATGACGGTTGGTGGAAAGACACTCCTGGCTACAAACAACACATGAATTACGCTCGCTTACGCGCTATTGAACACCGCAAAAGCATTGCAAGATCTGCCAATACAGGCATCTCCTGTTTCATCAACCAAAAAGGCGATGCTTCGCAAGAAACAGGTTGGTGGGTACCGGCAGTTATCAGACAAGTAATCATGGTTAACAACGAAAAAACATTCTATACCCTGTATGGCGATTATTTTGGCAGAACATCTTTGGTGTTTGGTGGTTTCTTGTTGTTATATGCATTATCTCGCAGAGTTAAATTGAACGATTTAAGACGATGAAAAAGAAAGTTGGAGTTCTACTTGTAAATTTAGGCACACCTGATGATCCTTCTGTTTCGAAGGTTAGAAAATACCTATTTCAATTTTTAAATGATCCACGAGTAATTGATTTGCCTTGGCTTGGTAGATTCTTGTTGGTCAACTTTATTATTGTGCCATTTAGGGCTTTTTCGTCTTCTAAGATTTATCAAAAACTATGGACAGACAAAGGCTCTCCGCTTTTACTTTACGGGCAAGAATTACGAGATGCTCTCCAACAAAAATTAGACGGAAACTCATTTGAGGTCTTCTTGGCTATGCGCTATCAAAAACCAAGTTTAGAAAGCATTTTAGAGCAAATGCGTTTGAAGAATTTTGATCAAATAATAATTCTTCCGCTGTACCCACAATATGCATCGTCTTCAACAGGATCAACCATTGAAAGAGCATTAAAGATCATTCAAAAGTGGTATGTAATTCCAGAATTGAATGTTATCAGCCAATTCTACGATGAGCCTGGTTTTATCAATTCTTTTGTTGAACGTGGTAAAGAACACGACATTGAATCTTACGATCACGTTATTTTCAGTTATCACGGTTTACCTGTTCGCCAGGTTGATAAAGTGTATGATGACGGACTTCCTTGTTCTGATCATTCTTGTGAGAAAGAAATTAATGAATCTAATAAGTTTTGTTATAAAGCTACGTGTTACGCCACAACACGATTATTAGCCGATAAACTGAACATTCCAGAATCTAAATATACCGTTGGTTTCCAAAGTCGATTAGACAAAAATTGGTTAGAACCATTCTCTGATAAAGTAGTTGAGCAACTGGCTAAAGAAGGCAAGAAACGCGTGTTGGTTTTCAGCCCTGCATTTACAGCTGATTGTTTGGAAACAAACATCGAAATTGGTGATGAATATTTAGAAATCTTCCACGAACACGGTGGCGAACACCTTCAGTTGGTTTCTAGCTTAAATGCACAACCAATTTGGGTTGATACGCTTAAACAAATGGTTGAAAAACGTGCCATTTTGTGAGATCGTCAGTAATCATTCAAACAGACTTATTTATTGATTTTGAGGCGCAACTTTTACGTTGGGCTTCTCAGTTTGAATATTGCTCAGTTCTTCGTTCTCACCCAAAAGGAAATTACAATTATCCAGATAAAATAAAGTTCGACAGCTTAGTTGCTGTTGATGCTATTGACGTTGTTAAAGCCGATGGACAAAATTCATTTGAACGATTACGAGCTTTTCAAGTCAAACATCAAGATTGGATGTTTGGGCATTTCAGCTACGATTTAAAAAATGAAGTCGAAAAGCTACAATCACAAAACGAAGATTATATAGGGTTTGAGGATTTGTCTTTCTTCATTCCAAAGCATCTTTTTATCTGCGAAAACAACCAATGGCGATACGAGGGAGACACGGAAATACTACATTCTATTTTAGTTGAAATTGGAGATCAAAAAATCGAGTCGTTTTCAAGTCCAGCAGTTGATTTAAAGCCGCAAATCAATCATTCTGAGTACATCAAAGGTGTGCTCAACATGAAACATCACATTCAGTTGGGTGATATCTACGAAGCCAATTTCTGTCAAGATTTTAGAGCTGAAAACTCCTGTATAAATCTGGTTTCGGTATACGAGAAGCTAACACAACATTCGGCAACTCCATTCTCGGCTTTTTACAGAGTTAATGACAATTGGTTACTGTGTGCTTCTCCCGAGCGATTCATCTCAAAAAAAGGTGATCGGGTTTATTCACAACCGATTAAGGGAACTGCTAAACGAGGTGCAAATGTTGATGAAGATTTACAATTAATCAATCAACTCAAAAACGATCCGAAAGAGCAAGCCGAAAACGTGATGATTGTAGACTTGGTCAGAAATGATTTATCGCGCACAGCTGCTAAAGGAAGTGTTCAGGTTGACGAGTTATTTGGCATCTATACTTTTCCTCAAGTACATCAGATGATTTCAACAATCTCATCAAAGCTTAAAGAAGAATCAACTGGAATTGACGCCATTGAAAAAGCCTTCCCCATGGGTTCAATGACTGGCGCTCCCAAAGTAATGGCTATGCAGTTGATAGACGAGTTTGAATCATTCAAAAGAGGTCTGTATTCGGGAAGTGTTGGCTATTTTGAACCGAATGGAGATTTTGATTTTAACGTGGTTATCAGAAGCATTCTCTACAACCAAAAAACAAGTCGAATTAGCGCCCCTGTTGGTGGCGCCATCACCATCAAAGCTGATCCTGAAAAAGAATATCAAGAAAGTCTACTCAAGGCTAAAGCCATGTTAAATATCCTGCAAAACGGATAATAACTCGGCACTTCAATTATTTTTGAGTTATGCTCGAAAAATTCATCCGCTTCATAGAAAAACATCAACTATTTACTCAAAAAGAAACCATTTTGGTTGGTGTTAGCGGAGGTGTTGACTCTGTAGTTTTATGTCATCTTTTGAATGAAGCCCAATTTAAATTCGCCATAGCTCATGTCAATTTTGGCTTGCGCGGAGGTGAATCTGATGCCGATGATATTTTCGTACAAGGATTGGCAGAGCATTATCAAGTTCCACATTATAGGATGTATGCCAACACCAAAAAGATTGCTGCTGAAAGAGGCATTTCAATCGAGATGGCAGCTAGAGATATTCGCTACGATTGGTTTGAAAAAATCAGAAGCGAAAACGGGTATGATGCTATTGTAACAGGAGCTCACCTCAACGATCAAATTGAAACATTCTTGCTCAATTTTTCTAAGGGAACAGGAATTACAGGCTTAACGGGAATTGCTCCTAATAGAGGTTTCATCAAGCGTCCGTTATTGGAATTTACCCGCAAAGAGATTGAACAATATGCTCAAGAAAAAGACTTGAGTTTTCGGATAGATCAATCAAACGCAGACATCACTTTTCAGCGAAATCGGATTAGACATGAGGTTATTCCACAACTGAAAACAATTAATCCATCGTTGGAAGAAACCTTCAAAAATACGATGCACAACCTCAAATCTGCCAATCGATTTTTGGAAGCTGCAGCAGAAAGTGAACTGAAAAAGCTAGTTCAAAAAAACAAAGCATCATTGGTAGATTTTCAAAATCCAGAAAAAGAGATTCTGCTTTATTATTGGCTTTCGCCTTTTGGTTTTCAATCGGCACAATTGAATCAGATTTTAGAATCCAATTCTGAAGAGAGCGGCAAGAAGTTCATTTCATCAACACATATACTTTGGTTAAATCGTGGAGAGTTGATTTTAGAAGAATATCAAGAATCAAATCAACCCGAAGAAATTGAAATTTCCATTGAAATGAGCTCAACAACATGGGGAAACCAAGAGCTTGTTTTTGAAACTGTTGATGCATCAAAATACACGATCAAGAAAGATTCAAGTTGGTCGCAGTTAGACTTTGATAAACTAGAATTCCCCCTAACCATTAGAACTTGGAAAGAAGGAGATAGCTTCGTTCCGTTAGGGTTAGGCGGCAAGAAAAAGCTCTCTGATTTCTTTATCGATAAAAAAATACCACTCAACCAAAAGGGTAACATACCTGTTGTATTAAGTAAAGACGAGATTGTTTGTGTTGTTGGTTTGCAGATTGATGATCGCTACAAACTTGTAGAAGATTCAAAAAAAGCATACCTTATACACTCGATTCCAAACCTTTAATACTTCAAGACATGAGATCTTTAGACTTGAAAAACATAGATAATGTCATTCGCCCAAATTTGATTGAAAAAGAAGAGGTAGCTTCTTTACACTATCCAGCAAATGATGTTTTACCCACTATAATAGACAGAGAATACCGCAGACAAAGCCTTATTAGAGCTACACGAGCAGGTAATCTGGATAAAGTGAAGTTTAAAATTACTTTTGAAGACGATAAGGGGTTGAAAGAAGTTCATACTACCATTTGGGCTACAACTGAATTCAACATTGTTTTGAAACGCGGTGTTCCGCTCCCTATCAGACGAATTTACTCGGTTCGAATTGCTTAAAGTTATTAGGTTTGAAAAAACAACGCGAGGCAGATTTCCTCTACCTCATTTTTACGGCTTCATTTATTGCGGCTTTGGTTACAACAAACCTCATTGCCAACAAATTTGTAACGGTTGATCTTGGGTTTAAATCATTTCAGATTAGCGCTGGAGTTCTTCCCTACCCCATTACATTTTTAATTACCGATATTCTCTCTGAGATTTTTGGAAAGAAGCGAACTCAGCGCGTTGTAATGGCTGGTTTTTTCTCTTCTGTATTCGTTTTGCTGATTTTATGGTTGGGAAATCAATTTCCAGCTATTGATGCATCACCTGTTTCTGATGACACCTATTCAAACGTATTCTCCAATTCGTGGCGTGTAATTCTATCATCTATGCTGGCTTATTTAGTTGCTCAGTTTGTTGATGTACGTATTTATCACTTCTGGAAAAAACTCACCAACGGCAAGCATTTGTGGCTTAGAAACAATGGATCTACCATCATCTCTCAACTGATGGATACCTCTTTGGTTGTTTTTGTGCTTTTTGTCGGGACAATGTCCATGGAAAAAATGGGACAACTGATCATAGACGGCTGGATGTTCAAAGCTTTTTTTGCGCTTTGCGACACTCCGTTGATGTACCTCTCAGTATACATTTTACAGAAATGGCTGGGTTTGAGACACAACGAAGAAATTCCCGATTAAATTTTGCTGTTAAATAGGAGTTAAGTCACAGAAAAAGGTTTGCCGAAATAGTTACATTTGACCCTCTTGAAACTAGATCGATCAATATTTATGAAGTTATTAGGCAAATTCTCAAGTCTATTATTGACTGTACTATTCACCGGCTTTGCTGCTTTATCATTCGGACAAATCGAAGATCCTGTTCATTGGAAGTTTTCTTCCAAGCCATTGAATAATGGAGAATTTGAATTGCAATTTTCTGCAACCATTGATGGCCACTGGCATGTATACGGGATGGATTTACCTGAGAATGGCCCCGTTCCAACAAGCTTTTCATTTGAAAAAAACTCAGGTTACGAGCTGATTGGCGATGTAGTTGAACCGAAAGGAATTGAAATTGACGATCCTGTTTTCATGATGCATTTGAAGTATTTTGAAAACAGCGTAACATTCACCCAAAAAGTCAAATTACTTTCAGATAACGCAACTGTAAAAGGTGAATTAGAATTTATGTGTTGCGATGACAAAAGCTGTCTACCGCCAACTTATGAAGAATATTCTTTCGATCTAAAAAAGAGCGATTCACCAGCATCAGCTAGTAAAACCGAAAAACCAAAAGAAACAAAGGCTGAGAAACAAGTTGAAGCAAAAACTGAAGCACCTTCAGAGGATGCACCAAAACCGAATGATACTCATCAAGATGGAATCTTAAATCCAATTAAGTGGGAGTCATCATTTCAAGACTTAGGTAATGGCGAATATTTATTAGAAGCTAAAGCTACACTTGATGAACATTGGCATTTATATTCTTTACACTTACCAGCTGACGATGGCCCAGTAGCCACAGAGTTCACTATCACAAAGCAAGAAGGCGTTGAACTGATTGGTGAACCTCAAGAAAAAGGAGAGTTAAAAGAAGAATACGATCCTAACTTCATGATGGACTTAAGCTTCTTTGAACACGAAGCAACTATCTCTCAAAAAGTAAAAGTATCTGATAACGTTTCTGAAATCACTGCTGAAGTTTACTTCATGGTATGTGATGAAATGCGTTGTTTACCACCAGAAACTGTTGAATTCACCTATAAAATTAACGATGGAGCTAAAGCATCAGTTGCTCCTGCAAAAGGAGATAAAATAGATTCTAAAAAAGGTGATCGTTCATTAGTCGGAATTTTTCTTCTAAGTTTTGTTGGGGGTTTAGCCGCATTACTTACACCTTGCGTTTTCCCAATGATTCCGATGACAGTAAGTTTCTTCACGAAACAGAGTAAAACAAAGGCTAAAGGAATTTCAAACGCCATTTTCTATGGTCTTTCAATCATTGTAATCTATACCGTTCTTGGATTCGCCATTACAAGCATATTTGGAGCCGATGCGTTGAATGCGCTTTCAACCAATTTCTGGTTCAACATCGTATTCTTTGTATTGCTTGTTGTGTTTGCATTCTCGTTCTTGGGAGCATTTGAAATCACATTACCATCCAGTTGGGTAAATAAAGCAGATAGAGCTTCAGATAAAGGCGGTTTGATTGGAATCTTCTTTATGGCTACAACATTATCATTGGTTTCGTTTAGCTGTACTGGTCCAATCATTGGAACTTTATTAGTTGACGCTGCTGTTCACGGTGGTGTTGCTGGTCCGCTTGTAGGTATGTTTGGATTCTCATTTGCCTTAGCATTACCATTTGGACTTTTTGCTGCGTTCCCAGGATGGATGAACTCGTTACCTAAATCTGGCGGTTGGTTGAACTCTGTAAAAGTTGTTTTAGGATTTCTAGAATTAGGATTAGCGTTCAAATTCTTATCAAATGCCGATTTAGTAGTTCAAGCTCACATCCTTTCACGTGAATTATTTATAGCTATATGGATAGGCGTTTCAGCTGCTTTAACCTTATACTTATTAGGTTTTATACGCATGCCACATGACTCTCCAATTGAAAAATTGTCGGTTGGCAGAGCTGTTTTAGGAACATTCATGTTGGTTTTCACCATTTACCTAGTTCCAGGTTTATGGGGAGCTCCACTCAAATTAATCAGTGGATTTCCGCCACCGATGTTCTATAGTGAATCACCAAATGGAGTTGGTTACAGCAAGGTCACTTTTTCAGGTGGTTCAGCCTCTGAAGCAGAATTACCTCCTGAAGGATCAGATCCAGCTCACTGTCCACACAA
>CAJWSQ010000102.1 GCA_913045895.1 uncultured Flavobacteriales bacterium
TGGGCCTTCCATGAATATCTTAATCAAATTGACCTGTTTGGTTGGGTTGGTAATTGCTCCTATCCTGGGAGAAATGGGGGGACACACCCATCAAGAAACCGAAACTCAAACCGAACAAATTCAAGCTGAAGACGAATTAGAACAACCCGTTGAGGCTAGTCAAGAGAATTCAAGATCTACACTTCCGTACAAAATGTAACGCAAAAAAAAGGGGAGTGAAAACTCCCCTTTTATATTAAAACAAACCATGTAATTCGGTATCAATACGGTGGATTATCATCCCCAAATCTTCTTGGTCTTCTTTAAAGTTGTTGTCATCAACATCAATTACAATCAACTTTCCTTTGTCGTATGAGCTAATCCAAGATTCGTAACGCTCATTCAAACGTTTCAAATAATCTAGGCGAATAGCTTCTTCATACTCTCGACCACGAGATTGAATCTGTTGCACTAATGTTGGAACAGATGCTTTTAAGTAAACCAATACATCTGGCGGTTGGATAAAACCTTCAATCATAGTGAATAATGAAAAGTAATTTTCAAAATCACGAGTGGTCATCAAACCCATTGCATGTAAGTTGGGCGCAAAAATGAATGCATCTTCATAAATCGTACGATCTTGAATCACTTTTTTACCACTATTTCTTAAATCTAAGATTTGGGCAAAACGACTATTCAAGAAATACACCTGAAGGTTAAATGACCAACGCTGCATTTCATTGTAGAAATCATTCAAATAAGGATTCTCGTCAACATCCTCAAAATGAGGCTCCCAACTGTAATGTTTAGCCAACAATTCGGTTAGCGTTGTTTTTCCTGATCCTATATTTCCTGCTATTGCAACGTGTAAAGACATATGTTTTTATTCGTTTAAGGTTGAGAGACGGCCAAAAATAGTGCTTTTCATTAAAGTCTTAACTCAAAAATATAAAGCGCTTGATTTGTTACAAGGTTTATTCTGGTTCCGTGCACTGAAAATCGATGAATTTCTGAAACTGGCACCTCAAATGTTTGATCATTTAAAGACTTGACATCAAATCGGTGAATGTGATCATCTTTTAAATAATACAGTTGATTGTTTTCAATATCAAAATCGGTAATTCCTGTAATCGGAATGCGTTTGTAGTAAGTTCCATAGAGATCGAAAACATAAACGCCATTCTCTTTATCTAGAAGATAAAGCCATTTACTGGTTTCAATCAACTTAACGGGATTAATTACAACTCCTAATAGTTGTCGTAAATTGGGGGTTTTGTTGGTTTCATTTAAACGATCATCTACCCGAACCAATTGAAACGTAAATTGATCGAACAACCAAAAACCATTGTTGTAAGAAGTGCAAACTGCAGAAGTTTGAGCATACCCCAAACGATCTAGATTAATAATATCTCCACGCCTAGCCAACTGATTATCTACGTACGAAACCTGAGATAATCCTTGAAAAAAAATGAGCATTTTTAAAGGATTAGTGGCATCAAGTCTTGAAACCTCACCCAATAACTTTTCGCTATTCTTAATAACAGGCTCACCAGAACTTGAATATTTCTGCACAACTCCTTTTCTAATGGCAAATACACTACCTAAGTTGTCGGCTTCAACCATATCATAAACCTCATCAATTTTCTTGATTAGCTTTATTTCTGTTTGAGCAAACGAGCCGTTGCAGAATAACGTTAAAACAAACGTACTAAACAGGACTGGTAACCACTTCGAGTATTGCATCTAGGTATTTTCTATCGTTTGATAAACGTGGCACCTTATTTTGGCCTCCCAATTTGCCGCGTTGTTTCATCCAATTATAAAACGTGTTTTTCTCTACTTTATGTATTAGTGGAGGTTGCAACACAAAACTTTTATATCGTTTAGCTTCATAATCGGAGTTTATTTTTTGAAGCGCTTGATCTAAAACCTCATCAAATTTTTGTGAGTCGGAAGGGAACTTCTCAAATTCAATAATCCATTCATGTCCGCCTCTACTCTCACCTTCCATAAATATAGGACCAGCAGTATAATCATTGATAATGGCTCCAGTAGATTCACAGGCTTCTTTCAATGCACTTTCGGCATTATCGATTATCACCTCTTCGCCAAAGGCATTGATAAAATGCTTGGTTCTACCAGTAACTCGAATACGATAAGGCTCAGTTTCTGTAAACTCAATGGTATCTCCAATTTGATACCTCCACAAACCACCATTTGTAGAGATTACAAGAGCATATTGCTCGCCAACCTCAACTTCGTGTAGCAATTTAGTTTTCGGATTTTCTTTACCCCATTCGCTTGATGGAATGAATTCGTAGAAAATTCCATAGTCTAGCATGAGCAACATAGACTTATCATCGGTTCCAAAAACATCTTGAATTCCAAAAAATCCTTCGCTTGCGTTATAAGTCTCCAAATAAGTAATGTCAGGAACTCCTAAAATAGCATCAAACTGCTCTTTGTAGGGTTTGAAGCTTACACCGCCATGAGCAAATATTTCCAAATTGGGCCAAACCTCTCCAATGGTCGTTTTACCTGTAATCTCTAATACACGCTTTAGCAAAACCAATGTCCACGATGGAACTCCAGTAATACTTGTAATATCTTGATCGGCACTGATTCGTGCCATTTTATCTAATTTCTCTTCCCATTCAGGAAGCAGAGCAACATCTATTTGAGGCGTTCTCTGAAACTCTGCCCAAAACGGCAAATTTCTGATGATCACAGAAGATAAATCGCCATAAAACGAATTATCCATGTATTCGTTAACCGTGCTACTTCCACCTAAAACCAAACCTTTACCGGTAAATAGTTTTGATTCTGGCTTGTAATTGTAGTAGATGGAAATTAAATCTTTACCGCCTTTATAATGGCAATCTTCAAGAGATTCTGTAGTGATGGGAATGAATTTACTTTTATCAGAAGTTGTTCCAGACGATTTAGCGTACCACTTGGTTTCTCCAGGCCAAAGCACATCTGGCTCGCCTTTCATGGCTCGGTTGATATAATCTTTTAACGTATCGTAATCTTGAACGGGAACACGTTCACGAAAAGTGTCTACATCATCAATTGTGGCATAATCATATTTCTGACCCCACTCTGTATCTTGAGCAGAATTGATTAATCTCCTGAACCATTCTTGTTGCACTTCGTGCGGATATTTCATGAACAGTTCTAATTGGTGATATCGTTTTTTCATCACCCACGATACAATAGAATTTCTTAGCTCCACAATGTATTGGTTTGCTCCCTCTGGTTGTTTCCTTATCAAAGGTATTATTTCATAAATTGAATAGACACTATCTATACAAAACAAAAAAGGGTCAACTGTTTAAGCCGACCCTCTTTTTTTCTATTTCAAACACGAATTAATATCCATTTTCAATCATATAGAATGGTATTCTAGCTTGTATACCTTTCATGTTGGCGATGTTCTGTATACCTTTTACATATTGGTAATTATCACCCATTTTAGATCTTAGGTATCTAGCTTCAACCTCAGTTGAGAAGCTTGCGAAAAGCTCTTCGAAAGGATCTTTTTGTTTTGGCAACTCTTCAAGTTTATACGATTCAACACTTGCTTGTTTTGCAGCATAAGCAATTGCATCATTCAAACCTCCAATTTCATCAACCAAACCAATTTCAAGTGCATCAGTACCTGTCCACACGCGACCTTGCGCAATGGCATCAACCTCTTTAGTTGTCATTCCTCTACCTGTAGCAACACGCAATAAGAATGTATCGTAAATCTGAATAACACCTTTTTGAATGGTTTTCATTTCAAAATCATCAAGCGGTTTATCAAGCGACATGTAATCTGAATGGGCATTTGTTTTAACGCCATCCATATTAATGCCTAATTTATTCTTCAAGAATTTACCTGTGTTTGGTAACATTCCAAATACACCGATTGAACCGGTAATAGTATTTGTTTCGGCAAAAATATGATCGCCATATGATGAGATGTAGTAACCACCTGATGCAGCGTAATCTCCCATTGAAATAATCAACGGTTTAACTTGTTTAGCTAAAGCTGTTTCTCTCCAAATCACGTCAGAAGCCAAAGCACTACCACCTGGCGAGTTAACACGCAATACAATTGCTTTAACATTGCTATCTAAACGAGCTTCACGAATTGCTTTTGCAATCGTTTCAGAACCTAAAATGTTATCTCCATTATTTCCTGAGCGAATTTCTCCTTGAGCATAAACAACAGCTACTTTGTCTTTCACTTTGTATGATGGTTCATCAGATTCAACCACTTTTCCTAAAGTTGAAGCGTAGCTCATTAAAGAAATGAATTCGATATCATCGATGTCATCAACATCTACACTATCTGCTAACTCTTCAATAACTTCATCATAGTGTTTGGCAACATCTGCTAATCCTAAGTTTACCGCATCGTATGAATTCTGAACCTGAAGGCTATCAGTCATCACCATAAGCTCACCAACGGTTAGATGTCTTTCTTTAGCAATGCCTTCAATAACGTGCGTCCAAACAGAACCTAAAAGTTGAGTCATTTGCTCGCGGTTTGCGTCACTCATATGATCATACATAAAAGGCTCTACAGCACTTTTGTATTTATTATCTCTACCTCTGATGATTTGAACTTCAATATCTAAACGATCTAAAGCTTCTTTAAAATACATGATTCTTGAAGCCAAACCTTTTAACTGAACTCCACCTTGAGGATACAAGTAAATTTTATCTGAAACAGATGCTAAGTAATATGCACCTTGAGATAATTCTTCTCCGTAAGTGATAATCCATTTTCCAGACTCTTTAAAATCTAACAATGCGTTTCTCACTTCTTCTAAAGATGCCAATCCTCCTGGGAAAGAAGATAAATTCATGTAGATACCTTTGATTTTATCGTCATCTTTAGCAGCATCAATCGCCTTTAGAATATCATTCAGCCCATCATTTCCAACACCTTGAAAAGGACCTAAATCGATATTTTGAAAAGGATTCTTTTCAGCTCGATCTATAATTTGATTCTTGAAATCGATTTTTAAAATCGAGTTACTTTCAACTTTTACTTCATTTTTAGATTTGATTGAACCTTCCATCGCGCTAACAGCTCCAAATAGGATCACAAAAAATAATCCTATTAAAACTGCACCAGCAATGATAAAACCAAACGCTGAAGCAAAAACGTATTTAAAAAACTGTTTCATTATTGTAGCAGATTAATTCTTTTGCACAAAAATAGGGAGTTTAGTACATGAGTGGTTCTGAAATACATCAAAGGCAAGAGTCATACACACGTGGCGAAATGCCTGTTTTGGCGTATCTATTAATGGGTGGAAATATTGGAGATGTACCGCAATCGTTTGAAAATGCTATTCAATACCTGAATGATTCAGACATTAATACCATTCGAAAATCTAAGATTTACCAATCAGAACCATGGGGATTTGAAACAGATTCCATTTTTTACAATCAGCTGCTTGAGGTGAAGACCACTCTTAACCCATTTGAATTGTTGGATGAATTACTCCGAATTGAGCTTGAATTGGGAAGAGTTCGAAAAAACTCCATGGAGTACACTTCACGAATTATTGATTTAGACATTTTGTTTTACAGTGAAGAAATCATCAAGCACCAGCGACTTACGATTCCTCACCCGCGTATTTCTGAGCGCATGTTTGCACTAAAACCATTGGCAGAATTAATACCCAACTACCAACATCCAGAGTTAAATAAATCTATTAAAGCGCTATTCGCTGAGTGCAAAGACGAAGGAAAAGTATGGGCGATATAAAGTACAATCACATCGCAATTGAGGGAATTATTGGTGCTGGAAAAAGTACTTTAACAAATCTGTTGGCTCAAAAATTAGATGCTAGAACTACTTATGAAGAGTTTGATGACAATCCGTTTTTGCCACTTTTCTATAAAGAGCCAGAGAGATACGCTTTACAACTGGAGCTCAGTTTTTTAGCCGCTCGATTCCACCAATTAACCAAAGCTGCTAATCAGTCAGATTTATTTCAACCCATACGTGTTTCAGATTACTGGTTCGACAAATGTTTGGTATTTGCTCAGAACAATTTGACCGAAGTTGAGTTTCAATTATATAGGAATTTGTTTGACATCATTCATCCAAGATTAAGCAAGCCAGATTTGATCGTTTATTTGTACCTAACGGTTGATGATGCGTTAAAAAGGATTGAGCAAAGAGGCAGATCGTATGAACAAGATATCCTGCCAGACTATTTAAGTCATTTACACGATGGATATTGGCGACACCTTAAAAGTCAATCCGGCCAAAAAATTGTTGTGCTGAATGCCATGGAGTTTGATTTCCTAAATCAGGAAAATGATATAGATTTTTTATCAAACTTGCTCAAACAAAACTTTGAAAATGGAATTACAAGAATTTCAAAATAAAATAAGGCATTGGAAATTACGCTGTTCTTTGCTATTTCAAAACATTCGATAGCTTTGTAACGGTTTAAAATTAATAGAAACCTCATAGAACTTCTTCAACTGCAAATTTGATTGACGATGAAATCACAAACGCTTAAATCAATTTCTTTGATTACCGTAGCATCCGCAGGGTTGCTGGCATGTAATCCTCTAAACAAAATGGCCAAGAAAGCTGATGATGTAAAATACACAGCTACTCCAGATCCACTGGAAATGCATGGCGATAGCGTAGAGGTTACGGTTAATGGAACTATCCCACCTAAATATTTCAATAAAAAAGTAACAGCTACAATTAAGCCTTACTTCAAATCTGAAGATGGCACAGTTACTCAATTCGACTCTATCGTATTAGTTGGTGAATCAGCTGATGCAGATGGTAAAAAAATCGATTTTGAAAACGGTGGTAGCTACAAATTAGTATCTAAAGTTCCTTACTCTAAGAGTATGGCTAACGGTGAGTTCTGGGTAACTGCTGTAGGTAAATACAAAGGAAAAGTAAAAGATATCCAAGATTTCAAATTGGCAGATGGTACTATCATCACTCCATTGTTGGTTGCTGGTGATGACAAACCAATTGTTGGTGCTGATAACTTTGAGCGTATTACAACTGAAACGCACAAAGCTGAAATCCATTACTTGATTAACTCTGCAACTGTTCGCAGTTCAGAAACGAGAGATGAAGATATGAAGCAACTTTTTGCTGACATCAAAGCAAAAGCTGCTGATACAAACTATCAATTTAAAAGCTTACACGTTGAAGCTTACGCTTCTCCTGACGGTGAGTTGACTTTAAATGAAAACTTAGCTGACAACCGTGCAAAATCTGCTGGTAATGTAGTTGAGCGCGAGTTAAGACGTAGAAAAGTTGCTGAAGCTAAAGAAGATGGTTTTACTGACTTAGTTGGTAAAGGTGAAGACTGGGACGGTTTCAAAACTGCTATGGAAGCTTCTGAGATCGAAGACAAAGACTTAATCATCCGTGTTCTTCAGATGTACAAAGATCCAGCTAAACGTGAATCTGAAATCAAAAACTTAGCTGAGACATATTTAGAAGTAAAAGATCAAATCCTTCCAGGATTGAGAAGATCACAAATTGCTTTAGATATCAATAAAGTTGGAAAATCTGACGAAGAAATCGCTCGTTTAGCTACTGAAGATGCATCTAAATTAAACGTTGAAGAATTGCTTTATGCTGCAACTCTTACAACTGATATGGATGAGAAAGAAGCTATCTACGCTAAAGCAGTTAGCATCTACGGTGATGACTGGAGAGCTCACAACAACTTAGGTTACATCAAATTGATGAAAAACGACATGGCAGCTGCTGAAACAAACTTCAACAATGCTGCTTCAAAAGCTCCAAACGAGCCAGTTGTAAATAACAACTTAGGTGTTATTGCTCGTCTAAAAGGCGATCGTAAAAAAGCAATGGAATATTACAACAAAGCTTCAGGAGCTGGTGATGAAGTTGCTTACAACAAAGGAATCGTATACATCTTAGATGGTGATTATGCATCAGCTACTTCAAACATGAAAGGTAGCAACACATTTAACGAAGCATTAGCTAAAGTTTTAAATGGTGATAACGAAGGTGCTTTAAACACATTAAACAACTCTGATGCTGCTAACACAGCTGAAGGTTACTATTTGAAAGCCGTTATCGGTGCTAGAATGGAAAAAGAAGACTTAGTTAAAAACAATTTGAAAACAGCTATCAGCAAAGATCCTTCATTGAAGGACAAAGCTCTTAACGATGCTGAATTCATGAACTACGATCTTTCTTCTCTATAATCAGAGAAAATATACCGTTTACGAAAAGCCATTGGAATAATTCCAGTGGCTTTTTTATTTTGGTTCTATATACGATGTGCTTAGGATATTATAACTGTCTTTGGTTACAACAAATTAAGACCCTACTGAAATATTAGCTTTAAGCACTCATTAAAGTGTTTAGTATTGTTAAAAAACTATATTTGTGGTTCGCTAAAAATTTATTTGATGAAAAAAACATTTACAATCTTAGCCGCTATAGTTGCTGTTGCAACATTCACAAACTGCGAAAGATGTGCTACATGTACTTTTAACGATGAGACTCAAGGAACCTTAACTGAAGAGTTCTGTAATAAAGGCCATCAGTACGATAGCGCATTAGAAGCATACGAAGACAACGGCTGGAGCTGTTCAGAAGACTAAAACCTTAAGTGGCTGAAGATATGCCACATAATCATACCAGCACTCACTGACACGTTTAGTGAGTGCTTTGTTCCTTCTTGAGGTATTTCAATTACGTTATTGCACAGATCTATAACTTCTTGCTGCACTCCAAATACCTCATTACCTAATATTACAACGTATTTCTCGTTTTTCTCAGGCTTAAAATCCTGCATCATTACGCTATCACTCGTTTGCTCTAAAGACAGCAACTTATACCCATCAGCCTTTAGTTTCTTTAAAACATCTAACGTATCGTTTTGGTAACTCCAATCTACAGATTCAGTAGCACCTAATGCTGTTTTGTGAATTTCTCTATGCGGAGGTTGAGGAGTAATTCCGCACAAAATTATTTGCTCAAATCGAAAGGCATCGGCTGTTCTAAAAACACTTCCTACGTTATGAAAACTTCTAATATTATCTAAGACTACAACCACAGGTAACTTTTCAATCTTTTTAAACTGATCAATTTCTGGACGGTTCAATTCTTCTACCTTAAGCTTTCTGTTCATAACTTATAATAACTGAGACAACGCAAATTTTAGACTATCGCTAGAGTGTCTTTAACTTAGCTTTCCTTTTTTAAATTCCTTCAGAATTGGCAACAAAGAAAACCAAAGTCAAGAAACCAGCAGAAACACCTTTGATGCAACAATACAACAGCATCAAAGCTAAACACCCTGATGCGATGTTATTATTTCGCGTGGGTGACTTCTATGAAACTTTCGGATCAGACGCAGTAAAAGCTTCTCAAGTACTTGGAATAGTATTGACAAAGCGTAAAAATGGGGCAGCTTCTGAAATGGAATTAGCTGGGTTTCCTCATCACGCTCTTGACACTTATTTACCTAAATTAGTGAGATCTGGACTTCGAGTTGCTATTTGCGATCAACTTGAAGATCCCAAACAAACCAAAACGGTTGTAAAAAGAGGAATTACCGAACTTGTAACACCTGGCGTTAGTTATAACGATCAAATTCTAGAGAATAAACGAAACAACTTTTTAGCTGCAGTTCATTTAATCCCTAAATCAAAAACTGGAGGTGTCGCTTTTTTAGATATTTCTACTGGAGAATTTCTTGTTGCTGAAGGAGAATTTGAGCTTATAGATAAATTAATCCAATCGTTTTCGCCTAATGAGGTTTTGGTGCAGCGCAATCATCAAAAACAATTCGTAGAGTTCTTCGGAGATTCTCATTACATCTATTACATGGATGATTGGGCCTTTACTCCTGAGTTTGGAAACGAGATTCTACTTAACCACTTTCAAACAAAGTCACTAAAAGGTTACGGCATTGATGATTTAGAAAATGGTGTAATTGCAGCTGGAGCCTGTTTGCAATACTTAAAAGACACACAACATCATCAAGTACAACACATCAACACCATTCGAAGAGTTGAGCAAGATCATTACGTATGGTTAGACCGCTTTA
>CAJWSQ010000103.1 GCA_913045895.1 uncultured Flavobacteriales bacterium
ATTTGCTCGTTTGCAATGGCTAAATTGAATTTTGCATCAGCATCATTCGGGTCAAGTTTCAATGCTTTCTCGTAAAACAAAATAGCCTCAGGAAACTGATTTAACTTGTAATAAGTATTGGCCATGTTGTAAAACAAACCAGGAGCGACATAACCTGCATCGTAAACAGATTTGTACTGCTGAAGCGCTTCATCCCATTGGTTTTCTTCGTAGAGTGTATTGCCTTTTTCAATGATACTGTTGTAGTACGATATGTCTGCTCCAATACTAGATAAAGAGCAAATTATAGCAATGAATAGAATGACTAACTTTTTCATTATAAGCTCTTTTCAACGTTATCAATTAATTCAGCAGCTCTGTTGTAAACGTCATCCATATTGATGTCGCTCATTGGTGCGTATCGAGCCATTTCACAGTCTTCCATCAATTTAACGTAAGCTTGAACAGTATCTTCGCCAACACCTTGTTCTGTCAGTTTAGATTCAATTTTAGCTTTGGTTAATTCACTCATTGGAATGGCGAATTTACTGGCTACGTATGCAGTTAAAGCTCTGAATACCTCTTCGTAAAACTCTTTCTGTTTGTTTTCAGTTTTAAGAGATGAAGCATGTTTCAACTGTTTAGATGCTAACTTGCCAGCTCTGCGTTTTCTCAATCCAATTTGGTCGGCTTGTAGTTCTTTGTATTTATTCAACACAAAATAAAGGGTGGTACCAATAATTATCGGAAGTAGTAGGAGCAAGTAGAACCAAACAGTTCCAAAGAATGAATTTCCAGTCTCACTCAGTTTAAACTCATCCGTTTTTATAAATCTGATGTCTTTACCAATTTGTTGTACATCACGTTTTGCAGCTGAGTGATTTCCTGCAGCAATTGCATTTTCATCTGCCTCAACAAGAATTTTATAACCCTTAGCGGTAGATGTTTTGTATTTTTTATCTGATGGATCGTAATAACTGAAAGTAATTTCTGGGATTTCAAATTCTCCTGCTACACGAGGAATGACAAGGTACTCCCATGTTCTTTTACCAGAAACAACGCCTGATGGGTTAGATACTTTACTTGACGTTTTCGGATCGTAAACTTCAAAATCTAAAGGAAAATCGATTTCAGGTAAATCAACCAATTGAATGTTTCCAGTGCCCGTTAAAGTGTATTTTAAGTTGAGTGCTTGATTGGCCTTAACCGTTAAGTTGTCGATATCACTTGAGAAATTAAAAGCTCCAACGGCACCGGTGTATTCTGCAGGTTTTCCACCAGGGAGTGGGTTAACCTTAATCTTTGTGCTATTTGACTTTAATTCAACTCTACGTTGAGTGTATCGGTATCTTGGTCCAAACCAAGTATTGACTGGTGTAGGCTCTCGTTCTCGAATAGTAGCTGTAAGTTCCAAAGGTCTTAATTCCAATTCGCCACTACGTTGAGGAAATAAGGTTGTTTTTTTAAGTGTGTATACCTGATAAACAACACCATTAATGTTTTCACGAGAAGAGTTATTGTTTTGATCGATGTTTACATCGTTGGTGTAGAATCCAACAAAATCTGGGAGTTTTTGCCCCTCAATATTGGTTAAATCAAGTCTATTGTAAAGTTTATAGGTTGCAACAAGTTGTTCACCTTGAGTCACTTCATTTTTGTTGATCTGAAGCCTTAAAAAGAGGTTTTTATTGATGTCTTCACGAGAAAGAGAAGCATCGTTTTCTTGAGTCTGTTGCTGTTGTTGTTGCTGTTGATTCCTTTGACGGTTATTTGGTTGTTGCTGCTGCTGTTGTTGTCTGGCTTTTACAACCGTAATTTCAATTGGATTGCTTGAGTAGCTTTTTCCTTCAACAGTAATAGTTGCAGGTTCAATAACAAATTTCCCTTCATTGATAGGAACCAAAAGATAGGAGTAGGAGAGTTTGCTAGAAATTCGTCCGTTTACATATGACATGCTAGACGATTGATTCGGGCCGCTGTAGATTTTAAAGTTATCAGATAAAACGGGCGGTTTAAAACCTTCGCCACTTGTGTTTAATGTAAATGAAAGCTGAAACGACTCATTTAAAGCGACTTCATTGGTGTTTACAGATGCTGTAAATTGAACATCTTGAGCCCAAATATTGAAGCTAATTAAACAGGTTGATATAAAGAATAGGATTCTCATTACCAGTCTTTTTCAATTTTTTTACCCGTCACTTTTACGCGTTTTTCATTCACTTTGTTTTGGGTGTTTCGTTCGTTGTTTTCTAATGCTTTTAATAAACGCTCAGCATCTTCTTTACTCATCTTATTAGGATCAGCCGGTTGCGGCTTTTGTTCTTGTTCTTTCTGATCGTCACCTTGATCGCCATTTTGGTCTTTCTGATCTTGGTTTTCATCTTGTTTGTCTTGATCACCTTCACCTTCAGAACCTTGATCTTTATCCTGATTTTCTTGATCCTTGTTTTGATCACCGTCTTTATTCTGGTCGCCTTCTTGGTCTTTGTTCTCCTGATCTTTATTTTCTTGATCGTCTTCTTTGTCTTCCTGATCTTGGTTCTGATCCTGATTCTGCTGCTCTTGACGTTGTTGTTCTCTCAACTTTTGAGAAGCGTAAGACAAGTTGTATCGCGTATCTTCATCACCTGGATTATTGCGCAAAGCATTTTTGTAAGCTTCAATACTTTCTTCGTATTTCTCAGCCTGCATTAAGCTGTTTCCAAGGTTGTGATAAGCTTTAGATTTTATGTCTTTATCACTAGAAGACTCAGCAATTTCTTTAAACTGTTTAGCAGCTTCTTCATAATTCTCTTGTTGATACATCGCATCTCCAAGATTAAAAGCGGCTTGTTCTAGTTTTGGATTAGATGATTGTGCAGACTGGTATTTTTCAGCAGCTTTATCATAAGCTCCCGATTGGTAAAGTTCATTTCCTTCTCGAACCTTATCTCGGTCTTTATCTTGAGCCAAAAGAGAAACAAATGGCCAGAATAGAGCAAGTGTAAACACTACTGTTTTACGTTGAATATTCCCCATTTTCTGATCCATTTTGATTTATTGTAACCAATCAATATGTCTAAGACGATAAAAATCAAAGATATGCCTAAGAAATACTGAAAACGATCTTCGTAATCGGTAAAGACTTTTGTTCCGAACTCAGCAGTTTCCATTTTTGAGATGTCATCAAATATCGAGTTCAAACCTGCATCTGCATTGGTCGCTCTCACGAAAGTACCACCACCAGCATCAGCTAGTTCTTGCAACATATCTTCATTGAGCTTAGTAACAACCGTATTTCCACCTCTATCTTTTCTAAATCCAATTTGTTGACTGCCTCTGTAAAGTGGAATAGGAGCACCTTCTTCAGATCCCATACCGATGGTGTGAACAACCACGCCTTTATCTTGCGCTAATTGCGCTTGTTCAATGGCGTCATCTTCGTGATTCTCTCCATCTGTAATTACAATTATTGCTTTACCAGTTGCAGATTCGTAATCAAAAGACTCTAAAGCAAGTTCAATGGCATTTCCAATAGCCGTTCCTTGAACACCAACCGTGTTAGTATTGGCTGTTTTGATAAACATTTTGGCTGCTGCATAATCGGTGGTAATTGGAAGTTGAACAAATGCTTTTCCAGCAAATACCACCATTCCGATGCGATCTGTGTGCAAACGATCAACCAACTTTTCCATAGCCAACTTAGCTCTTGTCAATCGGTTGGGAGAGAGGTCTTCGGCCAGCATGCTGTTGGAAACATCTAAGCAAACCATCAAATCAACTCCCTCGCGTTTAGCTTCTTCCATTTTTGATCCAATTTGTGGGCCAGCAATGGCTATGACTAAAAATACGATGGCTAAGCTTAATAATGTTAAGTGTACAAAAGGCTTTCTGTAGCTAACATCTGGAAAAATGAATTGCAATAAATGATTGTCTGCTAAACGATTCAATGCATTTTTTCGCCAGCTAGAATAGGCAATGTAAATGATTACCAACAAAGGAATTGCTAGTAAAAACCATAAATATTCTATGTGTGCAAAACGAAACATCAAGTAATACTTTTAGCTATGGTATTTCTAATGAGGTATTGTAAAACTAAGAGTGCTAAAGCGCCCAGTAACCAAGGCAAATACTCCTCTTTTTTCTTCCTAAACTCAGTTACTTCAATCTTCGATTTTTCGAGTTTATCAATCTCTTTGTAAATGTTCTCTAAACTTTTGTTGTCGGTAGCTCTAAAGTATTGACCACCAGTTAATGTTGCGATTTCTTCAAGTGTTTCTTCATCGATAAAAACTTGAACATCTTGATAAACCAATTGCCCAGTAATGGTTCTTACAGGCATCGGTGCCATTCCATTAGTACCAACACCAATGGTATAAACTCGAATGCCCAGTGTTTTGGCAATTTCAGCTGCCGTAACAGGAGGGATGTCACCAGCATTGTTTGATCCATCAGTCAATAAGATCACCACTTTGCTTTTGGCTTCACTGTCTTTTAAACGATTAACCGCAGTAGCTAAACCTTCACCAACAGCAGTTCCATCTTCAATCATTCCGTTTTCAATCCCCTTAAAAAGGTTTTTTAAAACTGCGTGATCTGTTGTTAGTGGACATTGAGTGAAGCTCTCACCAGCATAAACCACCAAACCAATACGGTCATTGATACGATTATCAATAAACTCTTGAGCTACTTTTTTGGAAGCATCCAATCGGTTTGGATTGAAGTCTTTGGCAAGCATACTGCCCGAAATATCGAGAGAGATAACAATGTCGATTCCTTCAGTAGAGACATTTTGGTAACTCGTAGCCGATTGTGGTCTGGCAAGAGCTACAATGATGAGTCCAAATGCAATGATTTGTAACCCAAAAGCAATGTGTTTTAACCAAACTTTAAATGGAACTTTCGAAGGAATATCAGCAGTAGCTGAATATTTCAACGGAGCAACTTGACTTTGCTGTTTCCAAATGTAATAAGCAACAGATAGCGGTAAAAGCGCTAAAAGCCACAAAAAGTACACATGAGCAAATTCAATTCCGTTAAGCATTTTCACCCTCCGGATTTTCTGGTTCTACTTCGCTTTCTGGTTGTGGAATGGTTTCATTTACCAATCTAAATGCAGCGGTAATTGCAAATTCATTTTCAGATGCCAATGGCTCAACTTTGGCAAACTTGGCTAAATCTGAAATAGATAATGCTTCAATAATTTTTTCTTTCAGCTCAATGGGCATAACCACATTTTTCAACTGAACTTTTATTTCATGTGTAGTGCTTTCTAAAGCAAGAATGTTGAATCTACGCTCTAGGTAAGTACGAATGATGTCTGACAATTTAATGTGGTAGGCTTTTGATTCGCCTGTTTGCCAAAGCTTAGATTCTTGCAGTTCTGTTAATTGCTGTAAAGCCCACTCGTGCGGAGCAATGTTTGGTTTTGATTCTACCGTAACAGCTTTCTTCTTGCTCTTTCCAACTAAGAATGCAATAACAGCCAAAACAGCTAATACCAACCAAGTAATACCGATTATTTTACCTGCAATCTCAAGAATTTCTTGAATGGTGTATGGTGTATCTAGCGGTTCTTTAATACCTCTAATGGCTGCAGCAGTATCAACTTCAACCGTTTGAACAGACAAAAGCATAGCTTCAGTTTCGTATACCGTTCCATCTACAGTTACTGGAATAGGAGGGATAGCCCATAAACCAGAATCGAAAGAAGTTAGAAGGAGTTTGCGCGTTAGCGATACGCTTCCATTTTGAAGAACGGTGTCAGGTGTTTGTTCACCTAAAATCTCAACGTGTTTAGAAAGAGTATCGTTGAAAATAGGCCATTGAATGGATTCGATAGATGATCCATTGGCAGTGATGTCTAATTGAACCTGATCGCCAATTACAATTTCATTGGAGTGAATGTTTGCAGAAACATCTTGTGCTTGAGCTTGATTAAAAGCACCAACAAATAGAATAGATAATATGGCAAAAAGAACCTGTTTCATCGTTGTAATTCTCTGCGTTTAAACAAGTTCAACAAAGGCTTTACGTAATTCTGGTCGGTGGCAATACTGGCAAAATCAACACCACTTCTTCTGAACAAAGCAATGCGATCAGCTTCATGTTTTAAGACTTTGGCCTTGAATTGAGTTTGAGTGTCTTTATCACTGGTATCTACCCATTTCCAATTACCAGTTTCAGGGTCTTCCATCGGGATGATTCCAACATTGGGTAATTCTTTCTCAGCCTGATCGTAAATATTAAGAGCCACCAAATCGTGTTTGTTATTGGCGATTTTTAAAGCATCTTCAAATCCTTCGTCTCTAAAATCAGAAAGGATAAAAGCAATGCATCTTTTCTTGATGATGTTGGACAAATAGCGCAGTGCTTCAGAAATATTGGTTCCGTTGCTTTCTGGTTTGAAATTCAACAATTCCCGAATGATACGCAGGATATGAGATTTCCCTTTTTTAG
The DNA here is from genome assembly GCA_913045895.1 of uncultured Flavobacteriales bacterium. GTDB lineage: Bacteria > Bacteroidota > Bacteroidia > Flavobacteriales_G > Salibacteraceae > UBA6049. Next base: position 6,418 of record CAJWSQ010000103.1, read on the forward strand.
GAGGGATGAACTTTTCAATTTTATCGGAGAAGAAAATCACCCCGATTTTATCGTTGTTCTGGATGGCTGAAAATGCAAGTACAGCACACAATTCGGTGATGACGTTGCGCTTAAGCATTTCTTTGGTACCAAAATTTTCAGAGCCACTCACATCAACTAAAATCATAGCCGTTAGTTCACGCTCTTCTTCAAACACTTTGATGTAGGGATGATTGAGACGTGCGGTTACATTCCAATCGATAGCTCGGATATCATCTCCAGGTTGATATTCACGAACCTCAGAAAAGGCCATACCACGTCCTTTAAAAGCCGAATGGTATTCTCCAGAGAAAATCTGGTTGGAAAGTCCTTTCGTCTTTATTTCAATTTTCCGTACGCGCTTGAGTAAATCTTGAGTATCCATGTATTAAGTGAACAAAGCTTGTGATGCAGGAGCTAGGTTAAATTGTTTCACTCGATTTATGGGACTTCAACTCGATTTAAAATCTCGCTGATGATGTGTTCAGTTGTTATGTTTTCAGCTTCAGCTTCGTAGCTCAATCCAATACGATGGCGCAATACGTCTTTACAAACGGCACGTACATCCTCAGGAATTACATATCCTCTACGTTGGATGAAAGCATAAGCTTTAGCTGCAAGTGCTAAACTAATGGAAGCACGTGGAGATCCACCAAAACTGATTAAATGGGTGAACTCTTCCAGTCTATAATCGCGAGGAACACGTGTAGCGTAAACAATGTCTACAATGTATTGCTCAATTTTCTCGTCCATGTATACCTGGCGAACAGCGCTTCTCGCTTTTAAAATATCTTCAGGTTTGCAAACTGGATTTGGCTTAGGGAAGTCTGCTGAAGATACATTCATGCGGATGATTTGTTTCTCGTCTTCGATTTTTGGATAATCCAAAATAACCTTCAACATGAAACGGTCGGTTTGTGCTTCCGGAAGGGGATAAGTACCTTCTTGTTCAACTGGGTTTTGTGTAGCCAACACCATAAATGGTTTTGGTAGTGGATATGTTTTATCGCCAATAGTCACCTGGCGTTCTTGCATCGCTTCAAGTAGTGCAGATTGTACTTTTGCAGGAGCACGGTTAATCTCATCTGCCAATACAAAGTTGGCGAATACTGGTCCTGGTTTGTTACTGAATTCACCCGTTTTAGCGTTGTAGATAGTAGTACCTACTAAATCGGCTGGTAACAAATCTGGTGTAAACTGAATACGACTAAAATCTGCGTGAATGGTTTTAGAAAGCGTGTTGATGGCAAGCGTTTTGGCCAAACCCGGAACACCTTCTAACAAGATGTGACCATCGGCTAGTAAGGCAATTAATAAGCGATCGGCCATGTATTCTTGACCCACGATCACTTTTTTCATTTCCATACGAATCAAATCGATGAATGCACTTTCGCGTTGAATCATTTCATTCAATGCGCGAATATCTGTAGAAGTTGTTGTAGCTGTTGAACTATCGGAAAATTCCATGTTTAACTGGTTTGATTCAAAACTATAAATCTCAGAATGTTAAAACACCCATTTAATATTGAGTTTTCAACATCCACAAAAATGTTTGATTCATCTAAAACATGGAAGAGTAGGCTGTTAAAAAGTGTTAAGCCTTTTTTAAGAATTAACTGAGTAAAATCAAGGGTTTTGGTTTACTTTGATTTCAAAATTAAAGATGAAAGATCTTCCATTTTCAGAGATAATAAATCACGTTAAAACGTTTCACGAAGCATTTGGTATCAACAACGAAGAGCAACCGAATGGTAAATTAGATGAAAAGACCTTTTTGTTGCGCTACAAGTTAATGCGAGAAGAGAATGAAGAATACCTTGAAGCTGCTGAAAATGGCGATACTGTAGAGATTGCAGATGCCTTAGGCGATATGCTTTACATCTTGTGCGGAACGATACTGAGTCATGGTATGCAACACAAAATTGTTGAAGTGTTTGAAGAAATTCAGCGCAGTAATATGAGTAAGCTTGATAAAGATGGTAAACCCATTTACCGCGAAGATGGCAAAGTGATGAAAAGCGACTTGTATTTTAAACCCAATATCGCTGATATTTTAAAGAAGTAAGGGGAGTGGATCGGGTATTGCAATCAATACCCGAGTTTACTTTTCCCTTTGCCAAATGATTTCATCAGTTCAACCATTTTAACGGCTGCTACAGCTGCTTCAACTCCTTTGTTGCCATGTTTCCCGCCACTTCTATCAATAGCTTGTTGCATGGTGTTGTCTGTTAATACACCAAAAATACAAGGCTTGTTGTATTTTAAGCCTACGTCTTTTACACCTTGAGAAACAGCTTCGCAAACAAAATCGAAGTGTTTGGTTTCTCCTTGAATAACGCTACCCAAACAGATTACAGCATCAACTTCTGTTGCTGTAAATAAGAATTGAGCTGCTAAAGGCAATTCATAACTACCGGGCGTATGCTTGATGATTAAATCCATCTCTGCAATTCCTAAATCAAGCAGTGCGCTTTTGGCACCTTCAAGCAAACCGTTGGTTACTTGATCGTTCCATTCACTAACTACAATACCAATTTTCCATCCTAAGATGTTAGGCATTTCGTCTTTGTTGTATACTGATAAATTCTTGTTTTCTGTTGCCATAAGTATAGGTACTAAAAAAGCGAGCCTGAAATAGACTCGCTTTCAAAATTATAAAGATTTCACGTGCTTATTTAGCAAATCCTTCAGCGCGTGCAATGTATTTTTTGATTGATCTTCCTTCTTGAGTTAAAGGATAATCACTTTGAATTCTTTTATAGTATTTCAAAGCATCGTTGTAATCACCAAGCGTTTCAGCCAAGGTACCAGCTTTCAACAAATAGATTGGAGTTGTAAACTCATTATCATTTGCATTAGCTGCTTTAACGTAAAAATCTAGAGCTTTTTCAGTGTTTTGAAGTTCTGCATAAGCATCTCCTGTAGCGCCTAATGAAATAGCTGCAGTCATTTGGTCTTTGGCATCGTAAGCATCAAAGTAAGCAATGGCATCTTCATACTGACCAGTTCTTAACAAAGAAACTCCTAAGTAATATTTTGCCAAGTTACCAGCAGCTGTAGATCCGTATTGATCAACGATATCGTAGAAACCAAGACTTCCTTGATTATCACCATTCATCGCTAATTGGAATGAATCAGCTTCAAAATATCCTTGTGCTTTATATATGCTGTTTTGTGCTTCAATTTCTAATGGTGGTAAATACACATTGAAATAGTAGAATACAGCGGCTATTACAACAACTACGGCTCCTATGCCAATTCCTAGTTGTTTTTTATTCTTTTCGAAGAACTCTTCGCTTTTAGCGTACACTTCTTCTAAGTGAACATCATCATCGTGTTTCTCAGACATGCTTCTTACAAATTTGAGGTGCAAATATAATTTTTATCGTTAGTTGTCAAATGGGTAGGCGGGTAATGTCTGTGTTAGTTCTAAACAATAAATTGTTGGTGGGCATAAAAAAGGGTTCTCCGGAAACCGAAAAACCCTTTCGAATATTTTGTGATTTAAGACTTAATCTTCATCGTCTTCGCCTTCGCCGTAGTTCTC
>CAJWSQ010000104.1 GCA_913045895.1 uncultured Flavobacteriales bacterium
CTTCACGCATCATTACATGTTTACTCAGTCATACATTTTTAACAGAGGCAACACAATACTTTATCTTTGCGCGTTATCAAGGGAGCTGGCCAACATACTCTTACATTTACATTTCATTCTGGGTCCATTGCAAGTTAAAATGTAAAAGCACTCACATATTTGCACTTTTGCAAATATGCACGAAGTTTGAAATCATTGGACAGAAAGATGTAAAAAATCCAGCAGTTTATTTTTTATTCAGTCTGTTCTTGTATTACATATTTACTATTTAGGCAAACGAAACGACAAGGGATAAAATAAAATGTGTAAGTAGGTTGCATACGTACCTCGTCACCGATAACTCCCAGAAGTTTTCCTTTTGCTGAGGCTAGAGCCATTGTTTGAGGGCTGCAAATGTAAGACATTTTAATTCTACAATCCAAGTAAATTCTTGAAATCATTTTAGATTTTCATACACCTTGACTTGAAGGTCATCAACCAACACCTTCGACTCTCCTCTATTCCAAACATATACAGACAAAACATCAGCGTTTGATCTAATTTCGGGAGTTAAATATTTCAGTGAAACTTGTTGCCACTCGCCTGCTTTAAGCGGTTTATCTACATTAACAGTTCTGTATTTGTAATTAGAGCCATTGTGTTTGAATGTAACCACAAACGAAATATTGGTAGATGTTTCATCAGGATTCATAATCCAAGCTGAAGCTTCTAACCAACAGAAATAATTGGTTGTTAAACCTGTAAACGGAACTTCAATTGCAGGTGAAATTGGAACTGTTGAATCAAGTATAAACCCGTATTTTCCTGAATGAGCAAAATCAGCAGTTTTATTCGGTAATCTGGGTTCAAACGTTTTTCCAAATAACTCAGCAACCTGATGTTTCATTGTTTTATTTCTAGCAACTGCAGAATCAGATTCAAAATCGATTTGAAACGTTTTGGTTTGATTTAAATCAGCAAAATCCGGAAATAAATCCAAGTCATTTTCAGATCGTTTTATCAGTAATAATTCTTCTGCTTTTTCGTCTAATGGTTCTAGTCTTGTAAAGTGATTCCAATAGGCTTCTTTAGTCATTCTAGAGGGATCGATTACCCCTATTTCGTATTGCCAAGTTTGAAATAAATTCAAAATCACAAATGCCACAAACACCAAATAACAAACAACCTTAAACCTAGATTTCATGATGAAATGAACACCATTTGCCAAAGGAATTGCTAACAAAGCATAACTCTGCACCATGCTGCGCTGACCAAAACTTGCGGCAAACCACCAGGTAGTCCAACTTGAAAGTAAAAAGATGTTCAAAATTGTGTGAAAAGCTAGAGCTCTATTCCATTTTGGAGAGTAAGGCTTCTTCATGAAGAAACCTGCAATGGCAATCAACATTACAGGTGTATAGAGTAACCAGCCCTTGCGATAGCTGAATAAAAAGTCGAAAGTATGTGGTGTAAGTATATCAAAGCCTTCACCTGCATTTTGATAACTGTACATAATTGGAAAGCCTGAAATGTACTGCCAGTAAATGATTTGAATTCCAAACCCAATAAGCACTCCCCATTTAAACTGTCCCCAAAGACTCCAAAAACTTCTGATTTTATTGGGTGAAGTAGAATCCCAAATTCCAAAAATGTAAACCAATACAGGAGCAATAATCACTTCAGAATTTCGAGTTGCTAGCAATAAACCACTTAAAACACCAAGTAGTATTGTAGGTTTCTTGTTTTGGTAATCTCGGTATAAAACCCACATCCACACAGCGTAAACTCCAAAAAGATACGTATGAACCATACCTGTTGCATGCCAAAGCTGATGAAACAAGTTGGTTGAAAATGCAATCAATAAAATGGTGATAGCCACTGAAGAATCTGAAAACCATTTGAGTAAAAATTTTCGGATATAGACGAATCCTAAAAACACATACAGATAATTCCCGAGGATGATGCTGTATTGGTAAGGCTTGCTAAATCCATCAGCTGGATAATCTGAAATTAAAGCCCATAAGTGGCCAATGAAAAAGAACGGTAAATTCAGGAGAGACCAGCCAATGGGGTATTTTATGGCTTGCTTACCTTCTGTTGTTGGTACTAATTGATACCAAGTTTCTGTATTGTGGTAAATCGTGTTGATGTGATCTAACCACTCTTGATTTTGAAGTCCTATATCGTGATAAATGAACGTAGCTGGCAGGTACAAATAATAGCCTAAAACATCCCATGACAACGCATTGAGTGGTGCATCAATCAGCAACACCCAAGCATAAAAAAGGGCAGCTCCAAGAACTGCCCATGATGAGCTATTAATTTGCTTTAAAATCAATTAGTCTTTTTTCTTGTCTTGAGATGAACTACCTGAAGATTTAGAAGAATCACCTTTAGGTTTAGCGATACTGGTTCTCATGTCCGTATCAGCTTCAATGTTCTTCATCTTATAGTAATCCATTACTCCCAAATTACCATTTCTGAATGCTTCTGCCATTGCTAACGGAACTTCAGCTTCAGCCTCAATTACTTTAGCTCGAGCTTCTTGTGCTTTAGCACGCATTTCTTGCTCCAATGCAACAGCCATTGCTCTACGCTCTTCAGCTTTTGCTTGTGCAATATTTTTATCGGCTTCAGCTTGGTCTATTTGAAGTTCAGCTCCAATGTTTTTACCTATATCCACATCAGCGATATCAATCGATAAGATTTCAAAAGCAGTTCCAGAATCCAATCCTTTTTTCAATACCGTTTTAGATATGATATCAGGATTTTCCAATACTGCTTTATGTGATTCAGCCGAACCAATTGATGATACAACTCCTTCACCTACACGAGCTAAAACCGTGTCTTCACCAGCACCACCAACTAATTGTTTGATACTTGCACGTACCGTAACACGTGCTTTGGCAATCAATTGAATACCATCTTTTGCAACAGCAGTTACAGGAGGTGTTTCAATTACCTTAGGGTTAACCGACATTTGAACAGCTTCAAACACATCACGACCAGCTAAGTCGATGGCTGTAGCCATGGTAAAGCTCAATTCGATATTTGCTTTAGATGCAGAAACGAGTGCATGTACAACGTGTTCAACGCGACCACCTGCTAAGTAGTGAGCTTCTAGCGCATTTGGATCTAATTTCAATCCAGCTTTTGATCCTTCAATCATGGCGCGAACAATCATACCCGGTGGTACTTTTCTCCAACGCATGAAGATTAACTGAAGAAGCGAAATTTTAACGTTTGTGATGATGGCTTGGAACCACAGTCCTACTGGAACAAAGTAGAAAAACACCCAGATTAAAACGAGTGCAGCTACAATCAATCCGATAGTGAATCCAAAAGATACGCCCGAGCTTTGCAACAAGACCAGGTTAAGTAGATTGAATATTTTCATTGGGTTTTACTATTATTTTATTGGAGGTTAAAGATATAATTTGAACAGAGACCTGCTCGTCTATTAAACTATTTTGTGCCGTTGCTTCGTAAACTTTCGTGTTGATTCTAATTTTCCCCATTGGATTTAAACGAGTTACCGTTTTACCAACATCCCCTACTTTTAAGTCGGAAAAAGCCTCAGATGATTTCCCATCCAATTCAGAATGTAACGCAAATCGGTCCCAAGTATTTGATTGTAATGATTTCCAGAGTAAAACTCCAGAAACTATCACTGTTCCAGCTAGTACATACCAACCTTGCTCCATGCTGTGATTGAATGCGAAAACTACACCCACTATGGTGAATATAATCCCAGCAATACCCGCAATACCAACACCTGGAATTACAAATACTTCCAAAAGCATAAGTATTAGTCCGATTACAATTAAAATAAGTGCTAGAGTCATTATTGGTGTTTTTTAGCGTAAGCCTTAGCTACAGGTAAATATTCTCGTAATTCTGCAATTCGTTTTTCATCACTTGGATGTGTACTTAATAATTCAGGCTGACCGCCTCCACCTTGAGCCGACATTCTTTCCCAAAACGCAACCGCCTCCTCACTGTTGTATCCGGCATACTCCATGAAAACTAATCCCATTTTGTCTGCTTCACTTTCGTGAGACCTGGAATAAGCCAAAACACCTAATGAAGTTCCAACTCCATAACTGAGTAAGAATAAATCTTGTGTTAATGCTGGTTTATCATGCATGGCAACAGCTAAAGTTACTCCACCTGCAGCAACTAGTAGTTGTTGGCTCATACGTTCATTACCATGTCTGGCAATGGCATGTGCTACTTCATGTCCCATTACTACTGCAAGACCATCATCATTTTTACAAATGGGCATAATTCCTTTGTAAAAAGCCACCTTTCCACCCGGCATACACCAAGCGTTAACCGTTGGTTCGTCAATTAAATTGAATTCCCATTCAAAACCATCTACCCTATTAGACTGACCTTCTTTCTCGAGAAATTTCTCAGCAGCTGCAGCAATTTTGTTTCCTACTTCTTTAACTCTTCTGGCATCTTCATCATAATCGCCAACAACGTTACTTGAGCTTAAAACATCGGTGTAATTGGTAACAGCCATGCCAATTAAGTTTGACTCAGGCATTAAATTCATTTGCTTTCTACCAGTAATTGGAACGCTGGAACAAGCAACTGTAAGTAATAGTAGGGTTATAAATTTAAAGTTCTTCTTTAGCATGTTACTGGATTTCGGCCGATAGCCCTCTTCTGTGAAGTTCTTTCATTCGTGGAATCAAATCTTCTGTTGATCCGTGTTTCACATCGCATTTGCCTTTGTAGTGTATGATAATGGTGCATTGTTCAGCTTGTTCTAATTCATGCTCACAGACTTCAATTAAAGCCTGTATTACATGATCAAACGTATTAACATCATCGTTAAAAAGTATCAATGCTTTTTCCGCTTCCTCTGAAACGAGAACTTCCTCTTCGTAAAGCGTTTCGGTATCAGTATTGTAAATCATTTCCATCTCCACTATTCTTTACTCAACAATCTGACCATTCTCAAATTTAACCACTTTTGGTGAAATCAAACCCTTCTGACTTACTATCTGTAATAAACGATCTGCTTCACTTTTCGTTCTGTAGTTACCAATGTAATAAGTTGTGCTTTCTCCATCACGATTGATGTTTACACCAATGCTACTCATCTCTAAAATCACACGAGCTTCTTGAACTGGAACTTGACCTTCATAAGGACCAATTTCAACTCGATAAGCATTATCAGACTCAGCTGTAGAAGGAGGTAAAACGTTATCAGTACTTTCTTCAACTTCAACCTCTCCCGTTTCAGGATCAACATAAGTTGTTCTGATTTTTGGTGCGTTCGGATTGCTATCTGTATTTTCTTCAACAGGCTCTACTTCTGCTTCAGGAGTAATCACTTCAGTTTCTTGAGGTACTGGAGGAGTTTCAGTTTGAGCGAATAATTGCGCCTCTGAAACACTGATTTTTGAACCGTTTCTATAAGCCGTTACAAATGCATCTGAAATACCAATTGCTCTAATTCGATCACGAGCAACTGTTGCAGCTTCAACCGTACTAAATACGCCTGTTGAATAGCGAATTAATCCGTTAGAGGTCTCCTCACTATTGATAGGCGATATATTGAATAAATCAGATGGAGATACTTCGCTGCTGTAAGCTCCAATTTGCACCGTATAGAACAACGAAGCTCTGCTGGCAACTGGCATTACATCAATTTGATCAACCGAATTATCGATCACCTGAACATCTATATCTTCAACCTGAAGAGGAACATCTGGAGTTGGTTCAACCGAAGTATTAGATTCACTAGCATCAGCTAATGCAGGCGCTTCTTCAACAACCTCATTTCCGCCAGCATTGTAATTACGAGCTTCGGCCAAAGAGATGCGTTTACCATCAAGATAAGCAACCACAAAGGCATCTGCATATCCTAAACCTCTGATGTCTGTTTTAGCATCATTTGCTGTTTCAAAATCATCGAATAAACCAGCGGTATATCGAGTTAATCCTGTACCAGTGCTTTCTCCAACAATTGGAGCAAAACCTTTGAACGTTTCTTGAGGAATGGCATTTCTAAATGCACCAACCTGAACTTTGTAAATCACACCTTTTGGCAATTCTACATCAACAGGAATTGGCTTTTCATCATTGTAATGAGCTAAATCAGCAGATTCTTTTTTAAAGATATCTTTAGACAATTCAGCTGGAATTATATCGATATCACCTTCATCTGTATAAACCAATGATGAGAAGTTGTTTTGAGTGTAAGCTATCAAATTCGATTTCAACTGAGCATCTTCAATAGCAAGCAATTCTTTGCGAGCCATATTCATGCTGTAATAAGCGTCTTTTTCTAATTCTTTAGCCTGTGATCTTTTGGCAATTGCATCATCAACCAAAGCTTGACCTTCAAACTTTAAAGAATCGGCTTCAACACCAGTGTAAAGTATCGCTGAAGCTAACAATTCTCGACCTTTGGTTTCGTTTTCTGTTGCTTCTTGATAAAGAACTTCGGCTTCTTGAATTGATTTTTCAAATTGCTGTTCAGTAGCTTCGTAAGTTTGATATTCAGGAGTTGTCGAAATCTCTTCTTGCTCTGTTTCAGTCAATGTTTTATTCTCTTGAGGAAGATCAACCACTAGCTGACTACCAAATGGCGTTGCATTTTTAAGTGTTATTACTTCAGCTTCTTGAACAGTTTTAGCCAAAGCCATTGCCTGATTTGCATTAACGCGTTTATTAGCGGCTTCAACTTTCATTGCATCAAGCTCAACCGATAAAGCCTTACGCTCTTTTTTCTTTTTGGTTGAACCGATTAAGTCTTGTTGATCTTGAACTGCTTGTTCAGCAAGAACAGCTTCAGTCTCTAGTTTTTGAGCTTCTTCGTAATAAGACTCAGAAGGAAGATCAGCAGTAGGGTTTTCAATCAGTGTTTCTTGAGCTAGATCAACTTTCTCCTCTTTTGCTTCAGCCCATTTCAACATGGCTTGCTGCATAATCAGTGATTCATTCAACTGATCAAGCTCTGCTTCCATTCTTTCACGATCTTTCTTCTTTTTGGTAATCGCTAGTCTGTTTTGAACTGATTGAATCTGATGATCTGTAGATTCGATTTCTGCTAAGGCCTCTTGTTTCTCAGCAGTTATTTCTTCAGTAATGGCTGCAATTTCTGGATTTTGAGCTTCGGTATTGTTGACTTCAACTTCCTCGTTTATTTCAGTCTCAGGCTCAGTATCTGCTACATCTTCATTAATGGCTTGTTCTTCTATGGCTAACGCCTCTTCAATATCAACTTGAGTTGGTTCTTCATCTGGAATCTCCTCAACAGTAACTTCTTCTACAAAACCTTGATTAGCAACATCATTCTCAACTTCGGTCTGAGGTTCTTCAACAACTGCCACTTCTTCAGTAGTTTCAATTGGCTCAGTTACTTCAACATCAAAATCTTCAGTTTGGTTAAATTCAGTTTCTGAAACTGGTTCTGTTTCTGCAATCAACTCAGGTGAATCTGTTGAAACGGTATCAACTACAGCTACTTCCATTTCACTTTCCGGAAGGTATCCTTCAGCAAGTAAGGATTCACGTTGAGTCTCAAGCATGTCGATCTCATCAGATCTAACCTTTTTGTCTTCAATTAATTCAGTTCTTTTATCTTCTAAATCAAGTTTGGTTTCAGTGTTATTACTGTGTGCAATAACATAGGTTAACGATTCGATTTCTTTGTTGATATCGTTTAACCAGTTTTGATTGATCTCGATTTGCTTATCGGTTTTATCTACCGGATTTTGATACAATTCAGAAGTAGACAATTGAGATTCATAAGTCTCATAGTATGGCGATTCTTCAAAGTAAATTGGAGCACGTTGAATAGCTTCTTCACTTTCAAAATACGTGAATCCTGAAGCATTCGGAGATGGCTCTTCCATTAATGGTTCTATCTCCTCTTCTTCTACTATGATAGGTTCAACTTCAGAATCAGGATCAGAATTTGTTTCTGTTTCAGTTTCAGTTTCAATTAATGGTTCAGAAACTGGTTCCTGTTCTGTTGTTTCTTCAGTAATTGGTGTTGAAACTTCAGCTAATTCATCCTGAGGTTCAGCCTCTTCTTCAACTTCTATGGTAGTTTTAATTGTATTGGCAGCTAAAGCTTGATCAAGGTTATCAAATGCATATGATTCCGACCCCAATACAGCATTATTGTACTCAATATTAGCTTGCTTTTTAGTTTCCAAATCACTCAAAGCTGTTACTTCATTTTTTAAAGAAGCATACGAATCAGAACTTGAATCAAGTGTTTCTAATTCGGATTCAAGCGCTTGTTTCGTAAAGTTGATTTCTGAGATATAATCTTGATTGATCGCATTTTGCTTTTCCAAACGCTCTTCAACAGGCAAAGCATAAGTAGCTTCGTATTCAAAGTAGTATTGATCTTCTAAATCTTGAATAGATGGATATTCCATCATTTCATCAGTAGGCTGATAAGCATTTGTTTCAGGTTTTAAATTGCTAAAGTCAGCCTGAAGTTGAGACTTCTCTGTTTCAAGATTTTGTTTTTCAGATTGTAACTCTTCTACTCTATTGTCGATGTCTTCAGAGGGAGTATCTACAGCCAAGGCTGCTAAATAGGCAATCTCCTGATTCACGCTTGAAATCTGAGCATCTTTGAGTTTAATGGCGTTTTTCGTTTTCAAATACGGATCTTCAATCTCATTAATCTCTGCTTCCTGCTCAACATAATATTGATCGTAAGGAGAATTCGAAACATCATACGTTTCTTGAACTATTACTTGAGGTGTAGATTCATCAACAACGGGTTCTTCTATTGGATCGTTTGTTTCTGAAGGAGTAACTTCTTCTTCAATTGCATTATCAACAACTTCAGAAGCATTGAAGTTGGTTTCAGGTTCTTTGTATTCACCCGCTTCATTGAATTGATAATCGGTTTGAGCAAAATAACCAGCAGATTGAGCAAAACCTGAGTTAACTTGTGTTAGAATTTGTTTGCGCTCTGAATTTGTTAATTCACCTGCATTATTTTCTGTTAACACCGATTCTACCAGCGTTTCAGAACTTTTTTCATTCAATAAATCAGAGATCGCTTGTTTACGTTCAGAATCTTGGTATTTCTCATTAACCTTTGGTGAGATTTCGTCCAAGTCTTCTTTCATTAATACCAAGTCAGACTCCAATTGTTCTTTTACTGATTTCTTTTTGGCTTGAGCTATTTGAGATTCGGTGTAACTGATGCTCTTTGTTAAACTGGTTTGTTGATCGGATAACTTTTGGAAGGCTATTTTACTGTCAGATGCTTCTTTCTTAGCTGTTACTTTTTTGTCTTCAAATGCTCGCTCAGCTTGTTTGTCAGCTGGTCTTTGGTCTAAACTCACTTCATCGTTATATGCTAAATAAGCATTAACTAACTCGTTTCTATTTTCATTGGCATTAGCTGTTTCAGCTTTAGAAATGGTTTGCTCTGTTTGTTTCAGTTGCTCTGCAGCATTTGCCGCTAATTGCTCAAGTGTTTTAGCATATTCAACAGATACCGCAGCTTCAGTTGAATGTGTATGAGCATCTTTTTTAAGTCGATCTATTTCTTTCTTCTTGCTTGCGTAATTGGGATCCGATTCTGCTGGTAGCATTTGCTCTAACTGAGCAACCAACTCCATGTCTTGTTTAGCTAAAGCCGATTTAGTTTGAGCTAGTTTGTATGCGTTATCAGCATACGTATTAAACGAGTTGATTTGTTGATTTAATATCTGTCTGATACAAATAGATGGAGTATTGATAGGAAGGGTGGAGAATGGATGGGAGGATGGTTGGGAAGACATCTGG
>CAJWSQ010000105.1 GCA_913045895.1 uncultured Flavobacteriales bacterium
ATTTAATGCGAACACCTCGTGGAAGGCAAGCAACAGATTTAGCTTTTAAACATTTGGGTAGAGATAAGGGATTCAATCAACAAGCTTTGTTTTGATGGATCTGAGTGCTCGCTCACAACGTGTAAAGGAAATTGCTTATTCACATGGATTCTTTTTCTGTGGGATAGCAAAATCAGGCTTTTTAGCAGAAGAAGCACCACGTTTGGAAAGCTGGCTCAAAGAAAATCGAAATGGGACAATGCAATGGATGGAAAACCATTTTGATAAAAGATTAGACACAACAGAGTTGGTTCCCAGTTCCAAATCTGTTGTAAGCATGGCCTTGAATTATTTTCCTGCCGAATCACAAGGTGATATTGATGCGCCTAAGGTCTCTAAATACGCATTTGGAAGAGATTACCACAAGGTGATTAAAAAGAAGCTTAAATCTATGCTAAAACAGCTTCAGGGTGAATTTGGAGCAATAGAGGGGAGGGCTTTTGTTGATTCAGCACCAGTAATGGATAAAGCTTGGGCCGTGAAAGCCGGTATTGGCTGGATGGGGAAGAACACCAATATCATCAACAAGCAGAACGGGTCTTACTTTTTCTTGTGCGAATTGATCATCGACTTAGAATTAAAAGAAGATGGTGCCACGAAAGATTATTGCGGAACGTGCACTCGATGTTTAGATGCTTGTCCTACTGGTGCACTTTATGCTCCCTATAAGCTAGATGCCACAAAATGCATATCATATTTAACCATTGAGTTGAAAGAAAAAATACCAGCCGAATTTCAAAACAAAATGGAAGGCTGGGCATACGGATGTGATATTTGTCAAGAAGTATGTCCGTGGAACAGATTATCAAAGCAACATCACATTCCAGAATTTGATCCTAAGAACCAATTACTTAATATGAGCTCAGGTGAATGGGAAGAGATGACTCATGAAATATTTGATGACTTATTTCAAGGTTCAGCTGTAAAAAGAGCTGGATTTGAAAAACTAAAACAGAATATTCAATTCATAAAAAAAGCCTGACTTTTCAGCCAGGCTATAGATTTATTCTTTAATGATTTTAGTTTTAGAGACCTGTAATATTTCTTGACTGTCTAGATTATATGCATAAACGATTACATCCATGGAATCAACTATCCATTCGTTATCGATAATATAATCAGCAGTTGCTACATTATCATTTCTGTACACTTCACCAGCTTGAGGACTACTAAAAATAGGAACTCCAACCTCATTTTGCTCGAATCCAGCTCTTAACATATGATTGTGAACATAGTCTTCGATGTATTCTGGATTATATCTGCTATCTTTTTGAGGTGATACTATTCCATTTTCAGCAATAAATACATTTAGATAAACATCACCAGATATGGCTTTGTTAACAGAAACTTTAGGGAAAATTCTAAGTAATCTGTTCTCTGTATTGTAAATAAGCATGTAATCAATATCTAAACTAGGATCCATATATTGTGGATCATCCAATAGTTGATTAACGTAATCTGTCCATAATTCAACAGAAACGCCTCTAGAGTTGTTTCCATTGAAATCATGTCTGTTGATCATTGCAATTGGAAAAAAGTTAAGCCCAAAGTTTAAACGGATATTTTCACCTGTTTCGGTTTCGAAGTTCGCTGGGTACTTAGGAAGTTCTGGCTTGGAAAAACCGTCAGAATTATGAATTGCAGTAACAATTAAATTATCTGGATGTAATTCCATCAAATCTTCACCAATATCTGTACCACGAGGACAGTTATGACATGTATGCCCAGTGAAATCTTCTAACATGATAACTCTTCCAGTAAAATTGGTGTCGTTCCAATTGGTATCATTGAAAGCTGGATCTCCGAAATCATCAATTACTTCATCAATATGTGAGTATGGATCGTCTACCTCTTCGCAACCTGTAAAGAAAATGAATCCAAAAATTGCTAGTAATGAAAATATGTTTGCCGTTAATTTCATTTTGGTAAAATTTAGAAAGTACTTGTAATGGAAAGAGAAACACCACTTGAAGCAGGAACAACCCTACATACTCCACCAACACAGAATATTCCTGCTCTTTGCCTTCCATATCCCAAGGTTACTCTGGTTCCTCCTTTTATATAACCAACGTTTGCAGTCACATAGTGTTGCCTATCCTCAACTACTTCATTTCCATAATTGTATTGATCAATTACAGATGCAAACCAATTAGGTGAATGTGTCCATTCAACTACAACAGTTGCCCAGTCTTTTTGATCTTGCTCTGTGAATAAACCTTGTAACTCCGTTCTTATAGCATTCTTTTTGTCCAATTTAAAAAGTAAATCAGCTACAACTACGTTAGCAAGTACATTTGGTTCCCCAGGTTTTCCCTGAATTACGTCAATGTTGTAGAATAGGTTTTGATATGTGAATTTAGCTTTGAAGGATTTTGAAAATTTCTTAGAAATTTCAACGTTTATGTCATGCCAGAACTTATCACCGCTCTCAAAAAGGTTTGTTTCATAAAGCTTTCTTTCTGTTGCTTCATCGTTTAGGGAAACAGTATCAATGTTAGCAGCATAAGATGCGTTAAATTGAATTGTTGTACCATATTTACCGCCTAATAAAGTACCTTTTTTGAAAGTATATATCACGTCAGCCTGATATGAAATTTCTCCATTGTATTGGATAGCATATGGATAAAGAGTAGACATCAAGTTGTAGGTGTGTTGTTTGGTTAGGGTAGGCAAGAAATTAATATACAGCTCTGGGAATTGAGAATTATTGTTTCTATCAGATCGGAAAAACATATTATCTAGTGTTTTAGCCGAAAGTGTAATACCAAATCCTTTTCTTGAGTAGGAGGTAGAAAGTAGTAATGCCTGACCATTTCTGTATGAGAAATGATTGTCGGCACTTGGGTCGTTGTACTTATATGTATACTCCCCATTTAGGTTAAATCCTTTGTAGTTTAAGTTAAATCTGCTGCTATAAGCCAGAACGTTTTCAGGTATGGTGTACAATGTACTGTTGTCATCCTGAAACTTACTTACTAAACTCCCTCCAACTGTAAATCGAAGTGGACTGGAACTCCATTGATCAATTAATTCATTGAAACTAACTTCACCGTCAAGCCCTCTTACTATACCATCTCCGTACTCAAAGTAATTTCTTTGCTTTCCAATGAGTCCTTTCAGATAAATACCTTTCAGGTTGTACTTTACTCTTACACCATCAATAGAATTATCAATACCAAATCCAGGATCGAAATATGTTCTCAAGATTTGTCCATTTCCAAACTGTTCGTAAAAGTTTCCGACAGTAAATTCTAAGTTATCAGCCTTGTATTTTGCATAACGATACATGATTCCGTTTCCTTCATACTGATCGCTGTAACCAAGTAGTGCATTTTGATAGCTTTCATACCTAACACCAGCTTCAAAGTTCCCACGGTTGTATATTAGGTTTAGATATCCATTAAAACCTAGTTCTTCGGGTGGCTGCTGAGCACTAATAGAACTATCAGGTTGGTAATATTGAGTATTCATTTCAAAATTCCCATGAATACTACCAGGATCATTAAGGAAATCTTGTAATTGTTGGGCTTGAGAATTGAGAGTGGTGATTATAAGTAATGTGATAACACCAAGGTATCTCATGTGAGTTAGAGTTTTGAATTTCAGGTTTTTTTCTAAATGAATTGAATCAGTGAGATATAGCCTCACCATTAGCAAGTTTCTTTACCAATTCATATAGTTTTTCTTCATCACCAGGACTGTATGCATTGTGTTGGTATACAATTTTCCCACTACCATCTAGTAAAAATGTGTGAGGTACGTTATTCACATTCATAGCTCTTCTGAAGTCACTATTAGGGTCAATATATACTTCATAATCCCAAGCTTGTCCATTCACATATGGAGCTACTTTATTGATATTCCTGGTGTCATCAATTGAAATAGCTATAAGCTTAACACCTGTTTCATCTTGCCAATCTTCATAAACTTCGGCAATTGTATTTAATTCTCTCTTACAAGGAGAACACCAAGTTGCCCAAAACGAGATGATAATCGGATTCCCGTCATTTTCAATATCACCGGTATTAAAATGCGTGAAATCTAAATTTTGAATTTGAACATTTGGAATACCTGTTTGGCTTTTTTCTTGCGAGTAGATGAGGAAAGGTAGTGCCAAAAGAAGCATTGTAAAAAGAGTGTTTTTCATCTTAGTTCAGAATTTCAAATAAAAAAAAGACTGCCTGTAACAAACAGGCAGTCCGCAAAATAAGTAAAGTTCTTTAAAGAACTATTCAATAATCAATTTTTGAACAGAGCTATTGTTACCAACAGTTGTTTTAACAAAATATACACCAGCTTCAAAAGAACTAACATCAATTGTTTTTGGTGTTGAAGGACTGTTAGTGTAAACATTATTGTAAACTACTTGTCCTACAGCGTTGTAAATATTAAGGTTGATTTCAGATTGATCATCTAAACCAATAACAATATTTACCTCTTCTTTAGCAGGATTAGGATACAATTCAGTTGAGTAAGCATTTTCTGGAGTTAAATCAGCGATACCTACAAACTGAGATAAATCAATCATTCTAGAGTTAATAACTACACCATTGCTGTTGTCAATTAAAAGAGCAACAACGTTAACCTCTTCGTAATTAACATCACTTGGTAATGTAGTAGAGAAAGAATGAGAATGAGATTCATCTGCATTGATGCTAGCAGGTAAACTTCCAGCTTCACCATCATAACCACCTACAAGTTCAAAACCTACATGGTCATAAACCATATCAGCTGCAGGTACAGGACTAGGAAGGTTTTCATAACCACCCATAGCACCATTACCACCACCTGAGTAATAGTTTACTTGAGCGTAATCTGAACTCGTTCCAGTAACACCGTCCTCAGTCATTACAACAGCAAATCTGTAGTCTCCGTTTAATGTAGCAGCAAAGTTTGCAGTAACATCTACAGTAACGTCACCAGATGCAGCATCATAAGTAGCATTATCAATATCTACTTCAGCTAATTCTAATCTGTTGATTAGGCCATTGTAATATACTTCCATGTTGTTTTGTGAAACACCAGCACCTAAGTAGTTTCTGTTTACATTCATTCCTGGGTATCCAGTAAATGCTGCATTGTTATCATACTCAGTTACCACCATTGGATCACCATTATGAACTGCAATGCCGATAAAACCTTGGTTGCCATATGTATCATACATATACTCCATTGCAACAGCACCTCGAGGACACCATCCACACCAAGTACCTGTACCTTCTTCGAAAAGAACAGTGTTATCAGTTTGGAAAGTTAATCCCATTACACTTTGGCTTAATGCATTGTTTGTGTTGTCGTCATCATTTGCTACATCAACTGACACTTCAATATTATCAGTAACACCACCTACAGCTGTATATTGAGTATTGTGTGTAAATGTGTAACTTGCTCCAGAAGCAATAGAAAGTCCAGTAAGATTATCTGTATATGAGTTTGTACCATCTGTCCATGTAACGTCCATATCAGTTATGGTATTTGCACCATTGTTAGATACCGTTCCAGATATATCAACGTTACCAGCTACAGCTCTATCTGAAATGTTTAATTCGTCCAAAGAAACTTCGTAATCAGGTAAAGTTCTAACAGTAATGTCATCTACGTTAATTCTGAACATGTCAGTAACGTTGTGATGTCTGAAAGCGAAATATACCATCTGACCAGAAAGAGATGTAACATCAAGTGATCTTGATAACCACATGTCATTAGACGCACCAACAATTTCGTTAAAAGTAACAGATGAACCAGTAAAATCTCCAATTGTGTTACCAGTAGCTACATACACAGTGTAGTTTTCGTCAGCCCAAGATTGATCTTGACCATAAACTTTCCACTCTAAGACTACAGTTCCAGTAGCACTTGTTAAATCAACGGCAGGGCCAATTAACCAGTTATCTGGTGTAAGTGCTGCGTTATTCCATGACGCAGATGTTGCACATGTTCCTTGAGCTCCTCCAGTTGCAAATGTGTACCATTCTTGGCCATCACCATCATCATCGATTGAGGTGAAGCTAGAAGGAAGAGATCCGCCCGTTACAGATTCAAAATCTTCTGAGTAATAGGTTTGAGCGTTCAATGCGCCAAATCCCATAGCAGAAAACAATACCGAGAGTAAAATTTTATTCATATTAAGCTAAATTTAAGATTAACAGTTTGCTAATATATGGTTTATTTATTGTACAATAACATATATTTGTTGTAAATAATCGAAGAAATGAAACACTTTTTACTAGTAGTGATTGCCTCGTTGATTTCAGTATGTCAAGGGTTTGCACAATTTAACTTTGTTGACGACACAGTAGAAATATGGTTGCCCAATAATGAGTTGAGTCATGTTAATATTGTTATAGACAATTCTCAATCAAGTTCAGATTTAGAATACTTATGGTACGAAACATACAGGTATTTTAATCCAAGCTGGGAGATTCAGGTTTGTGACTGTAGATATTGTTATTCTGAGTTCCAAAGTATACCTGAAGATACAACCTTTTATTGTGATGGTTTTTATTCTTTACCTAGTGGTCAAAGTTTCTCTGGATTTATTTTCTATGCAAATCCTTTTGATGTAGCTGATACTGGAGTTTTAACTTTAAACTTTGAAGCTATAGGATCACCTGTGCAGCCTGGTCAAGTAACTTTTAAAGCATATTCTTCTCCAACTAGTGTTGGTGATGAGTTAGATGAAAATAACTTAATTGATGTTTATCCGAATCCAGTTTCAGATATGCTTTACATCAACTTGAATGCTTTCGATGAGAAAGAGGTAAGTCTTCGTATTATTGATATCCAAGGTAAAGTTGTTAAGAATAACAATCTACCTGGTGGGCAAACTGTTTTTCAAGTCAATTGCAACGACTTCCCATCAGGAGTTTATTTCGTTGAATTAATTGATGAGTCAGGTGATTTGATGACAACTGAAAAAATTGTAGTTGAGTAATTAATATTTAACGACTGACAAATACAAAGGAGGAACATTGTTCCTCCTTTTTTTATGCCCTTACTTTTTTATGAATTTAACCGTTTTCACATTCTGCTTGTTATCTAAGTGTAAGAAGTAAACACCATTTCCCCATTTACTGCAATCTATTCGAGTGCTACTTGTAAATTGAGTAGAATGTACCAACTGGCCCGTAACAGAATAGATATTCAATAGAGTATATTCATTTGAAGTGGTCTTAATGTTGAATTGATTTTGTGCTGGGTTTGGATAAACCGAAATGTTATTTTCTTCAATAATTTCATTAGTGCTATTGATTATATCAACACTTACATTATCTAAAAACAACATGCTTCCTCTGTCGGTTTCGCCTACAAATTTGATAATGCTGGTAGGCAGAGCTGTCAAGTTAATTTGAACCGAATCCCAATCAGACGCCTCAGGCCAAAATCTTCCTGTTGGCGATTTCGATGTAGTTGCTAAATCGGCTCCAGTTTCAGAAAATAGGGTGTCCCAAGTTGATCCACAGTCACCTGATGACAAAACGTGAAATGCATCTTCAAAACCGCTTCTTTGTGCATAAGCGTAGTCGAATGATAACTGAACGGAGTTTTCAGGTATTGTAATTATATCACCTAAATTGCCATAATATACCTCTGCAACTTCGTTCAATCCTGAGCTGTAAAAATCAAAAAGTAACGATTTAGAGCTGCTTTCATTTGCTCCAAGTTCCCAATTTACAGATCCTGAAACAGATTGATCAACTACATAAACCAGTTGATTATCATTTGCGGTTGGACTTGTAGATATTACAGGTAAAACGGCAAACTGATTGATGTTGTCATTTTCAAATCCATCAGAGAAAATGAAGTCTGCATATTCACTTAAAAATATTACCTGATTACTCGCTACGTTATTATTCATCGAGTTAGCATCACTATTGCCATACACTTGCGTGATTTCATACCTAACGGTATTTGATCCATCTTGAATTTCGAAATCATCTGTGTTGATTGTAGTATTTCCTCCAGCAGCGATGCTAGTGCCAACAGTTTGCGTTAGAGTTGTAGTGCCATTTACTGAAACTTCAATATCGAATGAGTCAACAGGTGATGTGCCCAAATTCTGAACATTTAGAGTACCCGATAAAGTAGAATCGCATAGTGCAACATTGTAAGTTGTTTGATCTAATAAAGTCAAATCAGCATAACTTCCACTTGATATTGGAGTGCTTTCACCTGCTTGAACGATTTGAAAAGTATTGGTGTTTTGAATAAAAGCAACAGCTTTCAATTCAAGCAAATTCAAAAGCTCTGGACCAGTTGCTTCTGTATACGTAAATGTAATTGAATCTCCCGCGTTGATAGAGCCAGTTAATGCTTGTCCATTTTCATCAGGCAAAAACATACGGTGCACATTCAAAAACTGAGTTTCACCATTTGAGTTTGGAGCTGTACTGTAATTCAGTTCTTCATTAACTAATGAAACATAGAGGTTGCTATTTGCGAAGCCATAAATAGAGCTGCTTTCATTTTTAATCACAACAGAAACTTCTACTTGAGAAAAATCGGTGTTGAAAGAATGAGTTGTATTTACATTGAGTTCGCTAGTGATAACAGCTTGGTTGTCTATAGCTGTTTGGGTATATCCAGATGGAGCACCATCATAAACATTCCATTGTCCTCCAGGATTATTGACGTTATTCGGGATTTGACCGTTTAGTGCAGTGAAGGGAATGTTGGTAGATCCATATAGCGTATACCTTGAATTTACACCCGAAGGGTCTGATCCATAGAAAATATCATTTCCTGGTGTGTTGGTGTGAAATGCAATGTGTATTACGTCTCCAGAGTTAGGAGTAATAATTGAACTGTAAAAAGTAGGGTTTTGACTAGCAGAAGGGCCACTGCTGTTATTGGTGAAATGTTCTATGAGTACTTTTTTAGGTACTTGAGCTTGCATTGAAAGAGATAACCCAATGATGGTTAGAGCAGTTAGAAATATGTTTTTGTTCATGATGTCACGATTAGTTTGCGGAAAGATACGAATAACTGATAATCATAAGTTTGATAATTGCTTGCGAACGATCTCCATTCCTTCGCCTGCTTTTGCTTTAATGGGCTTAATATGAGATGCTTCTTGAATGTATTCTGCTTTTGGGTCTACATAAAACCCGATGCAATTTGGCTTAACTGCATGAATGAGTCCAGCAGCTGGATATACTTGTAATGAGGTGCCGATAACAATCAAGAAATCTGCTTCTCGCATTAAATCAACAGCGTTACCGTATTCAGGCACATCTTCACCAAACCAAACAACATGAGGTCTAAGCTGACCTCCATCTGGACAAGTGTCTCCCATCTGAATGGGGTCTCCGTTCATGGAAATAATGTATTCTGGGTTAATTTCACTTCTCACCTTATCTAACTCTCCATGCAAGTGAAGTACATGAGTAGATCCAGCTCTCTCGTGAAGATTATCAACGTTTTGAGTTACAACAGATACGTTAAAATCTTTTTCCAACTCAGCAATAAGTAAATGTCCTGATGTGTTAGTACCCATAGTCAAGTCATCGCCACTTATTGTAAGATCACCAGACAATGTTACGTCACCACCAGATGCTATTGTTATTGCAGTAGTTGCAGAAGCAGCACCTATAGTACCACCATCTTTGATTAGAATATCATCTACAAATGTTACAATACCACCAGATGATA
>CAJWSQ010000106.1 GCA_913045895.1 uncultured Flavobacteriales bacterium
TACGAGCTAGAGTAGAGTAGAACACTGGAGAAATATGACCATTAGAAAGGAAGAACAAATCTTCACCAATACCGTCCATGTTGAAAGGTTTTGGTTGGATGTTCATCACTTCAAAATATAGAGCTACAAAAACGTCAGCACATCCTAATGAACCACCCGGGTGACCCGATGATGGAGCATGAACCATGCGTACGATATCTCTTCTTACTTGACTAGCGATTTGTTCTAATTCCTGTATTGTTGCCATAGTTTGAGCTTAATTCGGCTGCGAAATTAGCCCTTTCAATACACTTATGGGCACAACTGTTAATAATTTAAGTGAATCGTTCATATCTCTGTTTGGTGTAAACCTTTTTGAAAAGTGCTACTTTTGCCGCCCAATTCAAATACACGAATTCATGGCATTGAAATGCGGCATTGTTGGTTTACCCAACGTAGGAAAGTCAACTTTATTCAACTGTTTATCGAATGCAAAAGCGCAATCGGCAAACTTTCCGTTTTGTACAATTGAGCCCAACGTGGGTGTAATTACCGTTCCAGATGAGCGTTTAACCAAACTAGAAGAGTTGGTTAACCCAGAGCGAGTAGTGCCAACAACGGTTGAGATTGTTGACATTGCTGGATTGGTTAAAGGTGCCAGTAAAGGTGAAGGATTGGGAAATCAGTTCTTGGGAAATATTCGTGAAACGGATGCAATTATTCACGTATTGCGTTGTTTTGAAGACGATAACATTGTGCACGTTGATGGCAATGTAGATCCAGTTCGTGATAAAGAAGTGATTGATACAGAGCTTCAGTTGAAAGATTTAGACACGGTTGAGAAGCGCTATGAGAAAGTAAAAAAAGCAGCTCAAACGGGAAATAAAGATGCCAAGAAGCAAGCTGAATTATACGTTAGAATAATTGAAGCATTAGAGGCTGGTAAAAGTGCTCGTACTGTTGAGCCTGCTAATGATGATGAAGAACAGTTGTTAGATGAATTACAATTGTTAACTGCAAAGCCGATTTTGTATTTGTGCAATGTAGATGAAGGTTCTGTGAAAACAGGAAATCAACACGTTGAGGAAGTAAAGGCAGCAGTAAAAGATGAAAATGCAGAAGTGTTGATGCTTGGAGCTGCTATCGAAGCAGATATTTCTGAATTAGAGACTTACGAAGAACGTCAGATGTTCTTAGAAGAGTTAGACTTGGATGAACCGGGCGTTAATAAATTGATCAAAGCGGCATACAAACTATTGAATCTTCAAACGTATTTCACAGCTGGTGTTAAAGAAGTAAGAGCATGGACTGTTCATGTTGGAGCTAAAGCACCTCAAGCAGCAGGTGTAATCCACACCGATTTTGAAAAAGGATTTATTCGTGCAGAAGTAATAGCTTATAACGATTTTGTAACCCTTGGCTCTGAAGCGGCTTGTAAAGAAGCTGGTAAACTATCTGTAGAAGGTAAAGAATATGTGGTGCAAGATGGAGATATCATGCACTTTAGATTCAACGTGTAACTTATGGAAAACTGGCTTTTCCAAATAGTATATGTCATTTTAGGCGGGATGGCTGGAGCAATTCTGGCCAACCAGTCTTTTGTGGTTATGCTGTATGATATTCCTAAACTTCAGGAGTTGTTAAAAAAGAAAAAGCTAGATCCAGAGTTTGATATAACCAAATTAAAATCAAGAGCTTCTATTTGGTTGTTGGTTGTTCCAGTAGTGGCAGTTGCGACTTATTTTTTGATTGATGATCCCACTTGGTTTATGATGGGATTTGGAGCAACATTACTCGGAATGTGGATGAATGTTAAGTCCAACTCACCCAGATTGGAAAAGCAATTTTTAGAAAAGTACAAGAACTCAATTCGTTGAGTAACAATATAAAAAAAGCAGCAATGAAAATTGCTGCTTTTTTTCGTTTTATCATACTTCGATTACTTCAAATCAAAGCGATCGGCATTCATCACTTTGGTCCAAGCTTTAACAAAGTCGTGCACAAATTTTTCTTTGCTATCGTCTTGAGCATAAACCTCTGCGTAAGCTCTTAAAATGGCATTTGATCCAAATACCAAATCGATGCGAGTTGCAGTCCATTTAGGTTGATGCGTTTTACGATCAGCAATCAAATAATTACCGTTTGAATGTGGGAACCACGCATTCGACATATCGGTTAAGTTGACAAAGAAATCGTTAGTTAAAACACCTGGTTTGTCTGTCAAAACGCCATGTTTTGTGCCGCCATGGTTGGTGTCTAACACACGCATACCACCAACTAAAACCGTCATTTCAGGAGCCGTTAAACCCATCAATTGAGTTCTGTCTAACATCAACTCTTCAGGACTTACGGTGTAATCTTTTTTCAACCAGTTTCTGTAGCCATCAGCTATTGGCTCTAAAGGTTCAAAAGATTCAATATCAGTTTGCTCCTCAGTGGCATCGCCACGTCCAGGACTAAATGGAACAGTAACAGGAACTCCAGCTTTTTCAGCTGCTTGTTCAATCCCCACATTTCCAGCAAGAACAATGGTATCTGCAATGCTGATTCCAAATTCCAATGCAATGGGTTGTAAAACACTCAAAACTTTAGACAGTCGAGCTGGTTCATTTCCTTCCCAATCTCTTTGTGGAGCTAAACGAATGCGGGCTCCGTTAGCACCTCCACGCATATCTGAACCACGGAAAGTGCGAGCACTATCCCAAGCCGTTGAAACCATTTCAGAAACAGTTAATCCTGAAGCAGCTATTTTTGCTTTTACAGCATCCACATCATAATCAGACTTCCCTTTTGGAATAGGATCTTGCCAGATTAAATCTTCTTGAGGAACATCAGGGCCGAAGTAACGGTCTTTAGGTCCCATATCGCGGTGAGTTAATTTGAACCAAGCACGAGCAAAGGCATCAGAGAAAGCATCAAAATCATCTTTGAATTTCAATGAGATTTCTTTGTAGATCGGATCCATTTTCATGGCCATGTCTGCATCGGTCATCATCGGGTTGTGACGCGTAGTGTTGTCTTCTACATCAACAGGCATATCCTTTTCATCGATGTTTACTGGTTCCCATTGCCAAGCACCGGCAGGACTTTTTCTTGATTCCCATTCGTGGTTAAATAGCATCTCAAAGAAGCCATTATCCCATTTGGTTGGATGCGTAGTCCAAGCACCTTCTAAACCACTGGTAACGGTATATCTTCCTTTTCCTGTTTCATGAGGATTTGACCAACCCAAGCCTTGTTGCTCTATAGGAGCGCCTTCTGGATCTGGACCTAGTTTTGATGCATCGCCATTACCATGTGTTTTTCCAACGGTGTGTCCACCAGCAGTTAGCGCAACAGTTTCTTCATCATTCATGGCCATTCGTTTGAATGTTTCACGAACCTGAGCAGCAGTTTTTAATGGATCAGGATTTCCGTTTACACCTTCAGGATTAACGTAGATCAAACCCATTTGTACGGCAGCTAATGGATTCTCCATGGTGTCTGGTTTATCTACATTGTCGTAGCGTTCGTCACTTGGAGCTAACCATTCTTTTTCGGCACCCCAATAAGTGTCTTTTTCTGGTCCCCATATATCCTCTCTACCGAAAGCAAATCCGAAAGTTTTCAGACCCATGCTTTCGTAAGCGATGGTACCAGCCAAGATGATTAAATCAGCCCAACTGACTTTGTTACCGTATTTCTTTTTGATAGGCCATAACAAACGTCTGGCTTTATCTAAGCTCACATTATCAGGCCAAGAGTTGAGTGGAGCAAAACGCTGATTTCCAGTTCCACCGCCTCCGCGACCATCAGCAATTCTATAAGATCCAGCGGCATGCCAGGCCATACGAATCATCAAACCACCGTAATGACCCCAATCTGCAGGCCACCATTCTTGGCTATCTGTCATGAGGTTATGTAGATCTTTTTTAAGTGCTTCTACATCTAGTTTTTTGAGTTCTTCACGGTAATTGAAAGCATTACCAAGAGGATCTGTTTTGGTATCGTGTTGGTGAAGTATGTCGAGGTTTAGGGCTTTGGGCCACCAATCCATTACATCATTGTGGGTTTGGGTATTTGCACCGTGCATAACGGGGCATTTTCCTTTAGGAGAGTCACTCATTACATTCAGTATTTTAGTTATTCATAGATAAATTCAACACAAGTTTGGAGCACTTGTTTTTACTGAACATAAAAGTAGGGGATCATTTTATGATTCTTTGTTCGATATAGATAGTTTTATCTTATTTGGGCATTAAAGTAATTTTAATTGAGAGGCTAATCTTTTGAAAATCAGATTATTTTGTTGGTGTTTTATATCTCAGTGCTTTTAACTCCATGTTATTTGGGTACTTGCGAATTAGCTTGTTTATGAGTGTTCGAGCTTCATCACATTGAACAGAATCATTGGTACAACTGAAGGTTAGCGTATTTGCGAGCTTTAACTGAACTCCATAGTTATTGGGTTGAATCTCTAATGCCTTGCTGTATTGAAAAGCCGCGTTGTGCCATTTATTTTGGGCAAACCAATAATCTCCATCAGAAACGTAGAAATTAAATTTTTTCTCTAAACTTTCTGACTCCGGTATTTCGTGATTATGAGCCAACTCGGGAGGGATGCGTTCAAAAGGTTGAATCAAGTAGATAAGAATCGAAAAGGTTAAAACAGCGCTCAAAGCGTAAATAACGGTAGACTTTATTAGTTGCTGTTTTCGCTTTCGTTTGACCTTCGCTTTGATTTCGGCAAGTTGCTCTTTAGTTGCTGATTTGTAGTCGACCGTTTTTGACAGTACATATTGATAATCAGCTTTAAGTTTGAAGTAAGATTTATCGCGCTTGAACATACCCGACTTTCGCAACTGATTGACATTGTTGCGATATCGGTTAATCATATCTTGTATGCTAGAAGCGCCTCCTCCAATCATGTCTTAGTTTTCAATGATATTGAACCACGGTATATTCAATTTACCCTTTTTGAAAAGGATCGTTACTTTTTCACCTGTATTTATTTGATCATAGAATTTTGATGAGACTTTAACCTCTTGGATTTCTTCTTGAGGTCCCCAAGGAGTTAGCTCTAAATAATAGGTAGTTGATTTTCCAGAGGAAACTCTTTTATCAAGGACTTGTGCAGTATAGTAATCAGGTTCAGATGTATCATAGTTACAATTGTAATGGATTATAACTCCATAGCTGTACAAGAAAAAGAATACAGCCATAAGAGCAATCATAAACAGACCCCCAATTTTATTCCACTTAAATTCTTGTTGGCCAATTAGAAAGAACAAGAAAATGATAATTGCTATTCCAAAAGTGTATTGCCATACCTGTTCGTAGTTGAAAATATTGAAGTCTAATAATGCTCTTAATAATACAGCCATCAATGGAAAAAAGAATCCATATACTACTGATGGATATGCACTTCCTTTCTTGTCGTTGATGTGAATCAAAGGGGTAATTTTGGTAGCAATTAATGCAACTAGAGGCATGGCAATTGTTGCAGCCATAGCTGTGGAGTAGGGTTGAGGGTTAAACAAACACCAAGCAGCAATTATTCCTCCAATCCAGTTTATTGTTAGAGCTGATTTTTTACTGTTTCTGTAGCGTTTCTTTCTAATTTCCTCATTCCAGCCATAGTTTGAATCATTGAGGATGTCTTTTCTTTCTTGTTGTGCTATTAACTCATCTAGGTTTTCGAAATGAACACTAAGCCATTGTCTTATTTCACCTAAGTCGTTAAGATATGTACTGATTTTGATTCTTTTATTTTTAGGATCAATAGGTACAACTACATAGTAGTTTCTTTCAATAGTATATCCCTTTATTTCGTTGATTAATAGTTGTTTGGTGGAGGTAGCGTCTTTTACAATTATTTTTTCATCAGAAAAAATGACTCTTGTTCTAAGTGCCTCAACTAATCCTAATATGATAAGTGTATTAATTCCCAATGATGCAGGTACAAATATCCAAGCCAATTCAATCGGGAAATCTTTACGGATAAATGGGGCTACTAATAACCAACAAAATAATAAAATGAATGGAGGCCCCATGATATATAGGAAAATGGCCCATCCTTTTGAAATTTTATATTCCTTCATGGTTTAGTAGTTTTCTTCAATTCTAATAGAGGTCTAAAATACACAAACAAAAAGCCTCTGAAGAAAAACTCCAGAGGCTTTTATTTATGTGATAAGCTATGATCAATTAGTAATTGAACTGCTTTTGAATATCTGATAATCTTGAGTTTTAGAGAATAGTATAATCATACATATTGCTCCAATGGTGGCAAAAAGCATATCTGATTGCGTATCCCAAACATAGCCCTGTGTCCCTAAAAATGCATCAGCTGATTCGCCTGTTAATATGGCTACCAACCATTCTATAAATTCATACATAACACTAATAAAAACACAAACCGTAATTGTTATAAATGATAACCATGATTTGCTGTGAACTACTTTTTTTCTCACAAATAACTCTCTAACAATAAAGGCTGGTACAAACCCCTGTGCAAAATGCCCAACCTTATCGTAATTGTTTCTCGATTGATCGAAAGCTTCTTTAATCCAATCAAATAAAGGGACTTCAGCATACGTGTAATGTCCTCCAATAAATAAGATATAACAGTGTAAAAGAATCATCCAATAGGTCAGGTTAGTAAACTGGAAATTCTTGTAGGTAAATACTAAAATAATTATACCTAGTATGGCTGGTAAAACTTCTAAAAACCAAGTGAAGTAGTCGTGTGGTTGAATTCCAGATAAAACAAGCCCAAATAAGAATAATATTAGTTTGAGAATATGTTGTTTCATTCCTTAGCTATAATAAACTTTCCAGTAGACCATTTGTTTTCTGTTTGACTAACCAAGTGGTAATGATAAACACCTGATTTAAATCGGCTAGTATTTACTTTTACAGGGCTTTCTGTAGTAACTTCTTGATTCCAAATTTGTCTTCCCGAGATGTCGTACACAGTTAAATTGAAACTTGAATTATTCGTTTTTTCAAATTGTATTTGAATTTCATTTTTTGCAGGATTGGGATAAGCATTAGAAGAAAATGAAGATCCACTTAATTCTCCGATTCCTTCAGTATAATCTTGAAAATATAAGTCATCGAAAATCAGACCGTCTAAAGAATCATACTTATTATCACTAATAAAGGTAAATCGATATTTTACAGTATCTTGAAATTGAATATTGAATACTGGCCCAAGTTTAGATAATTCAACATGAAAATGTTGCCATCCGTTTGAATTTCCTGTAAGGACAGGCTTACCATAAACCGACCACCATTCATAATAAGAGCTGTATAATGTGTCATTGATTAAATCAATCCAAGTAACTCCATTATCTGGAGAAAATTCAATGATTCCATAATCATTCAATGAATCTGAATTTACTTGATAATATCCATCTATAAATACAGTGTGTGGCGATGGAAAACCGTCCGAAGTTCTGTGTGTTATTATAAAGGTAGATGTGTCATTAGTTGGATATGGATTAACAGTGTCAGTTAATATTGCATGTGATGCTGAATAAGCACTATCAAACGTGTTTTTTTGAGGGACGCCAATTTGCCAGATGTTGTTAGGGTTTGAAAGTGTGTCAAAACTAAAGCTTTCCATACAGGTGGAGTCTTCAAAAGTATAGGTATGATTAGAGCAGTATTGGGCTTTTAATGATATTACTTGAATGAGGAATAGTGTTACTAAAAGTACTGTTTTCATGATTGATGGATTTAGAAGTATTGAAAATGTAAATAAAGAATGGATTGCATTCAATGAACCAATCCAATTATTCAGGATTTCTTGGATAGCAAGCTTAATTTTTAATGAGTTGTATGGTATTAATATTTGAATCTGTTTTGATTGTCAAGAAATAAATGCCAGCCGCTTCACCTAATTCAATATCTGTTTTACTGATGTCGTCATAGTGTTTAGTTGATATCAATTTCCCGTACATGTCAGTAAGAATCAATTCTACGTTTTTGCTTGATTTTCCAAACTCAACAGTTACATAATCAGTGGTAGGATTGGGGTAGGTTGTAAATGAGGGGTTTTGTGCTTCAAAATCGTTGGTTGAGGTAGTTTGGTCTTTAATGATTCTTATGAGCGTATCTTGAGCTTGTGTACCGAGTATTGAAATGTGCATGAAGAACACTTGATCAGGCAACGTATCCAAATTGAGTGTAAAAGCCGTATCGCTAGCTACCCATTGACTATCGATGGGGTGTGAAACTATTGCACCAGTAATACCATAGATTTTAATGTCAATGGAATCATTTACAATTCCTTGTGATTGGACGTGTATGGTATCTATAAACGGATTGGGGTAGACTTGAAAATCAATAGATTGGGCTGTCGCAGTAAGGCCAAATGAAAGTAAAAAAATGAGCTGTAAGATAGATTTCATGAATAGCGGTATTTGGAACTCAAATCTAAAACAATACAATTAAAAACATTCCAAAAATCAGCAGATATAAAAAAGGGGAATATAGTATAAACCATATTCCCCCAAGAAACTGAATGATTCAAACACTCAAATTCAGAATCTATTTTTTGTGATGTCCGGGTTCCCAAATCAATCTTAAAAACGAGCTAAAGCGTTCGTCTTCCTTACTTACTGGAATTCCAGCTACAATCCCTACCATTAGACTTTCAGCTACATCTAATCGCATTTGAGGTCGAATAGTCATGTCGAACTCACCACCGTCTATTTGTTTGTTAAACTCCACACCCAAGAAATTTCGTGTTCCCGGAATCATGTAGTGAAAACTGGTATTAATTTCATACAATGTATGTAAGCTATTGGTATTGAAGTGATGTTGAACCATAGGCCCAGTGTAGATCAAAGAGTGAATGTTATTTCCCCATCTCTTTGCAACAACCAGAAACGGGTTGTAGACGTTACCGGTGATAAATGGAGATCCAAAATTCCTGAAGTCTGAAAGTTCAAATTCGTTGATATACCCTAAAGCCATTGATGTTGCATGTTTTTCATTCACCAAAAACGACCATTGTGTTGCTACTTTTATACTATTTAATTGGTTTGAGGGAACCGCATCACTTTCGGTACCGTTGACGGGAGTATAAAATGTAAAGGGCAATTCAACTTCTAATCCCAACCTGTTAATTGGAGCCCATTCATATTCAACTAATGCTTCATAAGAATCAAAGCTGGTGGGATTGGCAACCCTCCCTCCCTCATTCCTGCCCTCTGGAACATAGGCATTTTACTTCATAAACAGGCCACCCGGACCAAACATTTTGAGCCCAAGGGTATTTGATATTGACTTTAGCGACTACTTCTTCTTCCTTGCGCTTTGCGCTTACGATGTAGCTTGCAAGCTCCCAACAGATTCTTACATGTGGCAAAAATCAATAATGGCATGAGTACACATTGATCACACTATATGTACTATAGATTGTCTCCATGTGTGCTTGCTTGCTTGGTGACTGACTCCTGCTCCCCTTATCACAGTGTTCAGAAATTGAGAATTCCTTTCGGAAATTGTTTTGGTGAAAACCGAAACCTACTCTAAAGTCTTTATGGTCTGCTGTACTCACTTTAATAACTCCATGTCTTGTGGTTACAAACATATTTTGGGGTTTCCATTGCATGTTTTATGTAAAGAAATAGTGCCAAAACGTGCATTCAATTAGAAATGCTTGTTCCAATACAAAGCTTGAGTATACATCAAACAG
>CAJWSQ010000107.1 GCA_913045895.1 uncultured Flavobacteriales bacterium
TTTTCAATTTTAGCAATGATCCGGCAGTCTTTCCCCGCCATTTTGATGATTTCGCGCAATTCCCGGATATCCTGTGGTGAACGAACAAATGATAATCCAATCCAGTGAATTTCATGCTCTAATGCAAACTGAAGATCTTTTTCATCTTTCTCAGTTAAACAAGGTAACGAGATTTTGGTATTCGGTAAGTTCACTCCCTTTTTAGATGAAAGTGGTCCACCATGAATAACCTTTACTCGAACGTCTTTTTCGCCATCGGTATTTAATACGCGAAGCTGGAGTTTACCATCGTCAATTAAGATCATTTCACCTGCTTGAACGTCTTTAGGAAACGTTTTGTAAGTCAGGTAAACGCGATCTAAATTTCCTACACACTCTTCAGTGGTGATCGTAAATTCATGACCATCAGCTAATTCTATGTGGTTATTTTCAACTTCTCCGATTCTAATTTTAGGACCTTGTAAATCACCTAAAATAGCGGTGTGCGTCCCTAAAATTTCATCTACTCTTCTAATTCGTTCAATAACATCTTTATGATCTTGATGTGAACCATGAGAGAAATTCAAACGGCAAACATTTACTCCATTTTGGATGATTTTTTTAAGCATTTCCTCAGAGGAAGATGCCGGGCCAATAGTGGCCACAATTTTTGTACGGTTTATTAATCCTTTCATTCAATTATGATGTTTTGGATGGACTTTGCCATGTTACGGTCTACTTCAAAGGCAGTCAATACGGTTTTACAATTTTTAATATCGGCTTTGATTTTATCCAAATCCAAAGCTTCAGTTAATCCCTGGATAATGAAGACATAATCTGCCTGCTTAATTTCGGGAAGCAAATAACTTTCAGAACCTCTATTTCCTATCAGAAAGAAACTGTAATGATCTCCAGCTTCATCCCACCTGAAATAAGCGTGAGAAGAGTTTTTCTTACCGACCATACCGATATAATCATTCAACCGCGATAGCTCGCAATGCAAGGCCTTATTAAGCTCCCAAGCGATGCGATAATCTTTTTGGTGTGATGATATACCAATTGCGATGAAGTCTTCTTCATCTTCCCATTCTAAGCGATACTTCGACATAAAAATATGAACGAATTTAACGCCTTCTACGAAATGAATGTTTAGTTGGTTGTTATTATTCTTTAACCAATATTCTCGAAGGCATTTCTAGCCGCGTTTTGCTCGGCCTTTTTCTTGGAGGTGCCGATACCAAAACCTTTTTTCTCATCGTTGAGATATATCTCAGAAGCGTAGTGTTTTTGCTTCGAATCTGATTCGTGATCAAAGGTTTTAAACTCAATTTTTAAGTGGTGCTTTTGCGAATATTCAATCAACTTACTCTTCGGATCAAACTCCAATTGTTCTAAATCAGTAAAATCGACATAAACATCCAGAATGTGCTTTTTGATTATTTCCCCCGTTCGCACACATCCTTTTTCTAAATAAACAGCGCCAATAATGGCTTCTAAAGCATTTCCACCGATGGAAGTATGCTTGGCATCATACTCCAGTTGAGCCTCAACAATTGATTCTAAACCAGTTTGAATGGCAATAGAATTCAGTGTTTTGCGACTCACAATTTTGGCTCGCATCTTTGTTAAATACCCTTCAGATTGATCTGGAAAAGCATAATACAAAGATTCAGCAACAATAAGATCAAGCACAGAATCTCCAAGGAATTCGAGGCGCTCATTGTTGTTTCCAAGGCCTTCATATTGTGATTTATGCCTAATTGCCTGAATGTATAATTCGGGTTTTTCAGGTCTAAAACCAAAATATGTATGAATGTAATCGAGAATAGGGTGGTTGGGAGTTTCAGGTTTAAACAGCTTTTGAAAAAATCCCTTTATCACCGTTTATTCTTCGTATTTGCGGAAGATTACAGAGGCATTATGACCTCCAAAACCAAACGTGTTTGATAATGCTGCGTTTACTGTTCTCTTCTCTGCCTTGTTAAAGGTAAGCTTAAGAGCTGGATCAATATTTTCATCGTCTGTAGAATGATTGATTGTTGGTGGAACAATATCATTTTGAACAGCCAAGATTGAAGCAATTGATTCAATTGCTCCAGCAGCACCCAAAAGGTGTCCGGTCATTGATTTTGTTGAAGAGATGTTCATTTTGTACGCCTGATCGCCAAATACTGTTTTGATTGCAGTAACCTCAGCGATATCACCTAGCGGTGTTGATGTACCATGAACATTTACATAATCGATATCTTCAGGTTTGATTAAACCGAAAGTATCATCTAATGCATTACGCATTACATTGATGGCACCCAATCCTTCAGGATGAGGAGCAGTAAGGTGATGCGCATCAGCGCTCATACCACCACCAACAACTTCAGCGTAAATTTTAGCTCCACGTGCTTTGGCGTGCTCTAACTCTTCAAGAATTAAAGCTCCTGCACCTTCTCCCATTACAAAGCCATCGCGTTCTTTATCAAACGGACGAGAAGCTGTTTCAGGAGAATCGTTGCGTGTTGAAAGCGCCTGTAGAGCATTGAAACCTCCAATACCTGTTTCGTTAATTGCAGCTTCAGAACCACCAGACACAAACATGTCTGCTTTGTTTAATCGGATGTAATTGAATGCATCAATTAAAGCGTTGGTTGATGAAGCACAAGCAGAAACTGTACTGAAGTTTGGACCACGGAATCCGTAGCGCATAGAAATGTTACCTGAAGCAATATCAGCAATCATTTTTGGAATGAAGAACGGGTTGAAGCGTGGTGTTCCGTTTCCGTTAGCATAATTTCTAACTTCTTCTTGGAACGTTTCAATTCCACCAATTCCTGATCCCCAAATGACACCGATACGATCTGCATTGAAATTTTCAAGATCAATGCCACAATCTTTTACAGCTTCATCTGCAGCAACAAGTGCATACTTAGAGAATAAGTCTAGCTTTTTGCCTTCCTTACGATCAAAAAAAGCAGCAAGGTCAAAACCTTTGACCTCGCATGCAAATTTCGTTTTGAAGTTCTCCGTGTCGAAGTACGTAATAGGGGCTCCCCCGCTTTTACCGGCAAGCAAAGCATTCCAGTAATCAGCCACATTGTTTCCAATGGGGGTTAGGGCTCCTAGTCCGGTTACAACTACTCGTCTTAACTCCATAAATTTCCTCTAAATATACTTACTAACTAATTTCTTAGCCTACGTTATCTTGAATGTAATTTACTGCTTCACCTACAGTACCGATGTTCTCAGCTTGATCATCTGGAATTGCAATGTTGAACTCTTTTTCAAATTCCATGATTAGTTCTACTGTATCTAATGAATCAGCACCTAAATCATTTGTGAAAGAAGATTCCATTGTCACTTCACTTTCATCTACTCCTAATTTGTCTACGATGATTGCTACTACTTTTGACTTGATATCAGACATTTTGATAGTTTTTTGAGTTTGAATCGGCTGCAAAGAAAAAGAAAAAGCTCAAATGCGACCAATTTTTTTACATCTTGTTGATATTCAGTTTTTTAAATATCTATAATCGACTAGATTTAAGCGGTTTAGTACAAAATACCACCCAAGTAAAAGTCGATTTTTTCGTGTATTCTTCCTGAGTCGAACAGCTAAGAAACCGTACAATTTAAAAATTGTTTAGCAACATTTCATCAAGCTCCTCAAACTTTAACTTTTGGTTATAGTGCAGAACGATTGAAAATACCGGAGATGAATACATTTCAACCTACATTTGCACCATGGTTAAGTCTCCTATTCGCATAGCTGTTTTTGCATCTGGTTCAGGAACCAATGCAGCTGCCATCATCGATTACTTTAAAACCAAAGGCGACATTGATGTGTCTTTGGTAATCTGTAACAAACCCGGAGCCGGTGTTATTGAACGCGCTTTTGATCGCGGTGTTAAAACCATGTTGATTTCTAAAGCTGATGTAGAATCACAAGAAGTTTTAGAGATTCTTCAACGCGAGAAAATTGATTTTGTAGTGCTTGCTGGTTATTTGTGGTTGATTCCTGAATACTTAGTAAAAGCTTATCCGAATCGCATTGTGAACATTCATCCAGCATTGCTTCCTAACTACGGTGGTAAAGGCATGTATGGCAGCAAAGTGCATCAGGCAGTTATTGCTAATGGTGAAAAAGAAAGTGGCATCACCATTCATTTAGTGAATGAAAAATACGATGAAGGCAAAACATTATTCCAAGCTAGTTGTCCTGTTGAAACAGACGATACGCCTGAAACGTTAGCTCAGCGTATTCATGCATTAGAACATGCAAATTTTCCTCGTGTAATAGAAGAAACCATTCGCAATGAATTTTGATTTAAAAGAGATTTTATCAGCCACCATGGTACTTTTTGCAGTAGTTGACATCATTGGAGCTATTCCGATGATTATTGACTTGCGCCAAAAAGTAGGACACATACAAAGCGAGAAAGCAAGTATCGCTGCAGCAGTAATCATGATTTTATTTGTTTTCTTGGGTGGAAGCATCCTTAAAATCATTGGTATTGATGTGCACTCCTTTGCGGTTGCTGGTGCATTTATTTTGTTCTTCTTGGCACTAGAAATGGTTTTGGGGATTAACATCTTTAAAGATGACATTCCCGAATCGGCTGCTGTTTTTCCGTTGGCATTTCCCTTGATTGCTGGTGCAGGAACATTAACAACCATTCTTTCTTTGCGCGCTGAGTATTACAAAGAGAACATCATTGTAGCGATTATCCTCAACATCATTATTGTATACGTGGTGCTGAAATCGAGCGCTAAAATCGAACACATCATTGGCAAAAACGGAATCACTATTATCCGCAAAATATTTGGAGTTGTGCTTTTAGCCATCTCCGTAAAATTATTTGCCAGCAACATCGGTAGATTGATTTAATAGATATGGGTATCAAATCTTTTTTGGCGAAACCTTACGCTTCGTTTTTGGTGAAAACCATGCGCAAATTGCATGAAAATCCTGCCGAAGCTCAAAAAGAAATCTTTCACAATTTAATTCAACAAGCTTCTCAAACACAGTTTGGGAAAGATCATCAGTTTGTGGAAATCACTTCGCATCAAGAGTTTGTCAAAAAAGTACCTATTCGCGATTACGAACAACTCCGCCCGTACATTGATCAGATTGTTGAAGGTAAACCCGATGTACTTTGGCCAGGGAAACCAGCTTATTTCTGTAAAACTTCAGGAACAACTTCGGGGGCGAAATACATTCCGCTATCTAAAGAATCGGTTCCAGATCACATTCATGCAGCCAAAATGGCCATGTTGTGTTACATCGATGAAACGGGTAAAAGCCAATATCTGGATGGGAAAATGATGTTTTTACAAGGCTCGCCTGAGATGTCTGATAAAAACGGTATTCCTGTTGGCCGATTAAGTGGTATTACTGCACACTGGGTTCCGAATTATCTTCAGAAAAATAGATTACCAAGCTGGGAAACCAATTGCATTGATGATTGGGAAACCAAAGTTGATGCTGTTGTTGATGAAACAACTCCTGCCGACATGCGCCTGATTAGCGGGATTCCTTCTTGGGTGCAGATGTATTTTGAAAAAGTATTGGAGAAAACAGGCAAAGCAACAATTGCTGAAGTATTCCCGAATTTCTCCTTATTTATATATGGCGGGTTGAATTACGAGCCTTATCGCCCGATCTTTAAAAAATTGATGGGAAAAGATATTCCTGCTGTGGAGACTTTTCCAGCATCTGAAGGATTTATCGCTTATCAAGATTCTCAGAAAAAGCCAGGTTTGTTGTTGAATTTAGAAGCTGGAATTTTCTACGAATTCGTTCCTGTTGATGAAATTCACAACGAAAACCCAACACGTTTAACGGTTTCTGAAGTTGAAGTGGGTGTCAATTACGCTTTGATTTTAAATACCAACTCAGGATTGTGGGGCTACAACATTGGCGATACCGTAAAATTCGTAAGCACCAATCCACACCGATTGATTGTATCGGGTAGAATCAAGCATTTTATTTCTGCTTTTGGTGAGCACGTGATTGCCGAAGAGGTTGAAAGCACCATGAAAGAAGTGATGGATTTATTCCACGTTCAGGTTCGTGAGTTTCATTTAGCACCTCAGGTTAATCCTGCTGAAGGCGAATTACCTTACCACGAATGGTTTGTTGAATTTGAGCAAAAGCCAGCCAACATGGACGCGATGCGCATGCGTATGGATTTGTTGATGCAGGAAAAGAATCCGTATTACAAAGACCTCATCCAAGGCAACATTTTGCAACCGTTGCGAGTAACAAGCATCGAGAGAGATGGATTTCAGAAAATGATGAAATCGCGCGGTAAACTGGGCGGACAGAATAAAATCCCTCGCCTAGCAAACGATTGTACGCTAGCTGATTTATTGGCTGATTACAAATTATAGATGATCATATCGCTTACTAACAATAAAACCTATCAAAGGATGAAATTTAAAGAAGAAAAATCATTTTTTGAACATCTGGGGATTGCTGATTCGGAAAGGGTTCACTCAGAATTCATTTCATGGTTATTGTCTTCAGAATGCAATGTAATTGGCAATGCTGAAAAAATAAATTTTATAGAAACCCTATTTGGTTTAGCCAAAACAGATTGCATTATAAAAACTGGAACCGAAATTGATAATATTGACATTTTTATCGAAACAAATAATAGTGTTTTGATAATTGAGAATAAAATAAAATCATCTCAACACTCAAATCAATTAGAACGATACAAGGAATTTGTTGAAGCTAAATATCCAATAAAAAAACACCATTTTATATACTTGACTCTAGTGAAAGAAAATAGCATATATAATGGATGGATTCATGTTTCTTATTCTGAAATTCTTCAAGAATTAAACAAACTAAAAATTTCAGAATCCAATAGACATTCATGTTTCATCGAGGACTACATCTTATATCTCACAAAACTACTTTCAGCTCTTTATGAAGTAATCTCTCATCCGAATGATTTTGCATATGTATTTAAAAATGGGAGCTTGAAAAAAAGTGAGAAGCTACTATTGAAATTTCAAAACAAAAAAGAAGAATTTATTACTAAAAATCAACTTGAAACAATATTTCAGAAAGCATTCTTAACAACAATATTAAACAATGATGAAATTAAAGAGCTGAATGGGGTTTTGACAGATACAAGAGGAACTGCATTGATTGACTTCCCTTTAAAAAGAAACATATCAATTGGAGACGATAAGCTATATTCTACTTTTATCCAAATCCAAGGGGACAATATTAAGTTTGCTTTTGCTATACAAGAGCATTACAAGAATTCCAAAAAGGAGTGGATTTCTAAAATTATTGAAATATTCAAATCTTTTAATAATGAAAAAACTGAGGGCTACAAAAAAATAAATCCCCCAAAATCAAAAGCTTATGTATCAATTTCAAAGAAAATGGAAAAACCATATTGGATTCTTAGTACCGAAGAAATTATAAGTATGATTAAATTGGAAATCAATTTAGGACATAAATTGACTACAGAATTAATGACAAAAATAAATAACACAATGGGCAACAAATTGTAGAAATTATAGATCGTCATCTTCTCCAGTATCTACCAAAGCAAAATCAATGCGTTTGTTGTATAAATCGGCATTGGTTACTTTAATTCTAATTGGATCTCCCAACTGGTAAACGCGGTTGTAATTGTGCCCAACAATGCGGTGATTTTTATCATCGAAGTAGTAATAATCTCCTTGAATTTCGCGCAAGCGAATCATTCCTTCGCATTTGCTTTCAATCAACTCAACAAAAATTCCCCATTCGGTTACGCCTGATATAACACCGTCAAACTCTTCGCCAACACTGTCTTTCAAATAAAGCACTTGGTAGTATTTTACAGAATCGCGCTCGGCCTCTGCCGCTCTGCGTTCCATATCACTACTGTGTTTACACAAATGCTCATAGTGTTCTTCGTTGGCACTTTTTTCGCCTTTGGCTAAATAGCGATCTAACAAGCGATGCACCATTACATCTGGATATCTACGAATAGGCGATGTAAAGTGCGTGTAGTAATCAAATCCTAAACCGTAGTGACCTATATTCTCAGTGCTGTATTCGGCTTTAGCCATCGTTCTGATAGCTAAAGTTTCTAGCATATTTTCTTCTCGCTTGCCTTTGATTTCTTGCAACAATGAGTTTAATCCGCGTGCTGCTTTATCTGGATTCGAGAAGTTATATCGGTAACCGAAAGTCTTCAAGAACAAACTGAAATTCATCAGTTTTTCTGGATCTGGCTTGTCGTGAATACGGTAAACAAATGTTTTTGGCGTGTGGCCTTTTCCAGGTTTACCAATCATGGTTGCAACCGTTCTGTTGGCCAACAACATGAATTCCTCAATGAGTTTGTGCGCATCTTTTTGCACTTTGAAAAAAACGCTTTCAGGCATTTTTTTCTCATCGAGTTTGAAGCGAACTTCAACTTTATCGAAAGCAATAGCTCCAGAATCTAAGCGCTTTTCGCGCATGATTCTAGCCAAATTATTGAGTGTTGCTAATTCATCTTTATATTCACCTTCGCCCGATTCAATGATTTCTTGAGCCTCTTCGTAAGTGAATCTACGATCGGAGTAAATCACGGTTCTTCCAACCCATTTGTCAACCACTTTGGCATTTTCATCCAATTCAAAAACAGCTGAAAAAGTGAGCTTTTCTTCATTTGGTCGGAGTGAACAAACTTGATTGGAAAGCACTTCTGGCAACATCGGAATTACACGATCTACCAAGTAAACCGAAGTAGCACGATTAACGGCCTCTTTATCGAGAATGCCATTTTCTTGCACATAATGCGTTACATCGGCAATGTGAACACCAACCTCAGTATTTCCATTTTCTAATGTGCGAATAGAAAGTGCATCATCAAAATCTTTGGCATCAAGCGGATCAATTGTAAATGTGGTGATTTCACGAAAATCTTTGCGCTTGGCAATTTCTTCTTCGCTAATGGTTAGCGAAATATCTCCAGCAGCTTCTTCAACGTGTTTTGGGAATCGAAGTGGGAAACCATTATCGGCTAAGATGGCTGTCATCTCAACTTCATTTTCCAACGGTTTTCCAAGAACTTCAACAATTTCTCCAAACGGACTGCTAGCATCTTTAGGCCAATCGGTCATGCGACCAACTACCTTTTCGCCATTTTTAGCACCATTCAATTTTTCAAGTGGAATGTATAAATCCACTTGCATCTTACGACTATCAGGAACTAAGAACGCGTAGTTTTTAGATATTTCGATGGTTCCAACAAATTCGGTTTTAGCACGCTGAATGATTTCTACAATTTGTCCTTCAGGCGATTTGCGTTTGCGTTGCGCCATCAAGAAAACTTTAACTGTATCGCCATCTAAAGCGTGACCAATGAATTTTGGTGGAATGTAAACATCTTCTTCAATTTCTTTAGAAATGAGCACCAAGTTGAATGCTTAATTACAATTTTATTATATTATAATTAAAACCAACTCTTATCGAGTTGGTTTTTTTATTTTTGTGTAAAAAAAATTACATGTATCAAAGTATTATTAAAAAATTTCTTTTTCTTTTTGATCCAGAAAA
>CAJWSQ010000108.1 GCA_913045895.1 uncultured Flavobacteriales bacterium
CGACCAGTCCTTTTGCTTTACCTATGGGGACGGACTGTCAGATGTGAATATTTCATCGTTGTTGGATTTTCACCAACAACATGGAAAATTCATTTTTTGCCATTGAAGATGTTGTAAGTGAAATGGGTTTGAGTAAATCTACCATCCAAAGAAGGGTGAAAAATTATGCCAATAAAACCTTCAATCAAATGCTTAGAGAGTATAGATTGGAGCAAGCCAAACATTTGTTAGAGCAAAAAAGTGGTACCATTTCAGAAATTGCATTCGCGGTAGGATTCAACAGTGTATCGTACTTTTCTTATTCTTTCAAAAACTACTTCGGTTACTCTCCTACCGATCTAGATCATTAATTTTTTCTGGTCAATAAATCCAATCTGTGTTTCAAAGCTGCCTCTGAAAAAGAGATGTTGTATTTGCTCCTTAGGTACTCTTGAAGTTTAATAATATCTGTACCTGATTGCTTGATAAAATCAAGAATAGCAGTATTAACCCTACTATTTCTAACTGTTTTTTCGATTGTTTTCATAGTTGTAAGGATTTCTATAAAGTTACATATATTATTGATTACCTGACAGTTGATTGTTGTTAAATTTTATAAAACCGCCTTACTAATCTTATAGAAAAGGATTTTGAGTACATTAGATGAGTGAAAGAAATTCGGGTATTTATTACGATTATAGGATTGCTTAGTTGGCTTTCGAACTCAGCCCAAACGTTGAATCCGAGTACCATTGATCGTATTTCTTTCAGCGAGAAAAACTTCCATCAACTGTATTTCCATAAAACAAGTTCAACAAGCAAAATCGATATTCATTACAATCGGTTTAATCTTGAGGTAGATCCTTCCATTCAATATATTTCTGGCTCCGTTTTTACTCGCTTCACCCATGTAGAACCTCAGGGTCAAATTCAATTGGATTTGACGGGTCAGTTAACAGTGGATTCTGTTGTTTATCACGGTCAACAAATTGGATTTAATCACAGCAATAATGTTTTAGAAATTCCCCTACCTCAGCAAGCATCAGGATTAGATTCTGTGTTGATCTATTACCAAGGAGAGCCTCCAACTGAAAACGAAAGTTTTGTAACTGATTACCACAACAACGCTCCAATTATGTGGACTTTATCTGAACCATACGGATCGAGAGATTGGTGGCCATGTAACAATAATTTGGGTGAGCGAATCGATTCTCTTGACATTTGGATTACCTGTCCAACAGGAAACTCAGTAGCTAGTTTGGGAGTATTGGTAGACTCAACTCAAAACGGAAATACAACCACATTTCATTGGCAACACAGACACGCTATTCCAACCTATTTAATGGCCTTTGCTGTTACCAATTACCTACAAATTCATGATAGTGTTCAATTGCCTGAGGGAAATCTTAAAATCCAGCATTTTATATATCCTGAAGACAGTTTGCTTTTAAAACCAGGAATTGAAAGAACTGGAAGCATCATCAAACAATATGATAGCCTTTTGGGTACTTACCCGTGTATTGATGAAAAATACGGACACGCACAATTCGAAAGAGCTGGTGG
The DNA here is from genome assembly GCA_913045895.1 of uncultured Flavobacteriales bacterium. Classification (GTDB taxonomy): domain Bacteria; phylum Bacteroidota; class Bacteroidia; order Flavobacteriales_G; family Salibacteraceae; genus UBA6049. Next base: position 1,543 of record CAJWSQ010000108.1, read on the forward strand.
TATGGAACACAATACCATCAGTTTCATGGGCGATTTAGAACCTGAACTTTTAGCTCATGAATTAATTCATCATTGGTTTGGTAATAAAATCACTTGTGGATCTTGGAGTGATATCTGGCTAAATGAAGGAATTACCAATTATTTGGCAGCTTTAGTCTATAAACGATATTATGATCGAGATTACTATTCAGACTGGAAAAGGCTAGCCAAAGAACGAGTGCTGAGTGAACCAGATGGATCGGTATATGTGTACGACACTATAGATGTTTCAAGAGTTTTTGACAGCAGGTTAACCTATTTAAAAGGTGCATTTGTCATGTTGATGTTGAGAGAAAAACTGGGAGAATCGATCTTTCAACAAGGGTTAACCAACTACTTATATGACTCTACTTACACCAATAACTTTGTGCATACATCTGATTTAATTCAACATTTTGAAATTGTTGCCCAGCAAGATTTAAGCACCTTTTTTAATCAATGGGTTTTTGAACAAGGATACCCTATTTTAAACCTCGATTGGAACCAAAAGAATAACTTGGTTTCTGTAAACTGGAACCAACGAACTTCACACCTGGGAACACCTAGCTATAGTTTTCCGCTAACATTACGATTATACAATAGAGCTGGGCAATCGCAAGATGTATCCATTAACATCAATGGTGAGTCTGGTTCAGATCAATTCGTTTTGCCTTTTAGAGTAGATAGCATTCTCGCTGATCCCGAAGACATCATGCTTGTTGAGGTTCCTCTCATTGTAAATAATGATACAAAAGACAAAATTCTGATAGGGCCAAACCCAGCTACAAATCATGTTTTGTTACAATGTGGACATCCTCAAAATAACCTTGTTGATGTAGTTATTTACAATATGTCTGGGGCTGTTGTTTTTGAGAAATACAACATCAATCAAAATTCCATTGAGATCAATACCAGCAATTGGCCTGCTGGAAGTTTTCTAATTAAGGCTTCAGATTTTCAAAACAATCATCAGATTAACCTTACCATTAGTTCACATTGAGTAAACAAAAGTGGGTTTTTATCTAGATAGAGTTTTTATACTAACCCTGGGGTAACATTCAATAAACAACAGTTTAGATAACAAAAAATTAAGAACTGCTGTTTTAGTCTGATATTCAGATTATTAAATCCATTAATAGCAAAATATCTATTCGTAAATTTTCTTTAACAGCTTCGTAAGTAAGGGGTTAGATTAGCAAGATTCTTTTGCAGCAAGTCATTATAATCATATAGACCTAGTGCAAATGAAAAAATTCTACTTATCGGTTGCTGCCTTAGTTGGTTTAGCAGCTTCAGCAAACTGTCAATCATTTCCAGCTGAAATTGATGTGACAAGTTGGGACACTACAGACTGGAAGCCTTCAGCTGTAGTTTTAGGACAATCTCCTCTTTCTAGCCAAGTATTATTGGTTGGTGGTAACACAATGGTTGAATCATTCGATTACAGCGGAAACGAAGTTTCTACGCCTTGTAAACAATGGAACGATTTCATTGGATTTACTGCTGATGAAAACTCTTCTGATTTAGGTTGGGTTTCTGTTAACCACGAAATGGTTGAATCTAACGACAACATCGGTGACGGTGGTGGTATGACTGTTTTTAAAGTAAGACGTAACGCTACTTCTGATACACTAGAAGTAATTACTCAAACTTTAACTGATGGTCGTTCAGGAGAATTCTTCAACGTTGATTTCATCAACACTGTTGGTGAAACAGGTATGAACTGTGGTGGTATCACTTCAACTGTAGATGGTCGTATTTGGACTGCAGAAGAATGGTTCCGTGGAAACACTGAATCAATCTATGATGGCGGTGCTGGTGTGCGTGATACAGCTGACTGGGTTATCGATACTGATATCAGTGGTAACTTTGACGGTGACACTATCCGCAAATTCGAAAACTTCAACTACATGGTTGAAATCGATCCAAGAGAAGCTGTTGCAGTTCGTAAGCAATACAACTGGGGTCGTCAAGGATTTGAAGGTGGTGTTGTAATGCCTGATAACAAAACGGTTTATTTAGGTGTTGATGCAACTCCAGCTGCTTGGTTAAAATTTGTTGCTGATAACGCAGGAGACTTTACTTCTGGTCAGTTGTATTTCTACAAACACGATGCTACTGGTAGCAAGTGGGTTTCTGTAGATAACGATGATATCGCTGTTGCTTTACACTTAGATGATTACACATTCTCTAACGGTGCAACAATGTTTAACCGTATTGAGTGGGTTACTTACTCTGAAACTACTGGTAAAGTTTACTTCACTGAAACTGGTCGTGATAACCCAGGTGGTAGATGGGCAGATGAATACGCAGCTGGTGGTGTATTTGCTCCTGAACACGTTGCTCGTGCAACTGCTCAAGGTACTACTCCTGATGATGGAGCTTATGCAGATTACTATGGTCGTGTATGGGAATTCGATCCTTCAACAGACGAAGTAAACGTATTTGTTTCTGGTGGTCCTGAATACTTGAACCAAAACGAGGTTTCAATTGATGATTATCCAGCAAAACACTTATCAAATCCTGATGGATTGAACATGTTCAAAACAACAATTGATGGTGTTGATCATGAGTATATGTTAATCTGTGAAGATTTAAATGGTCAATCTCACGGTCGTGTACCAGAAGGTACTAACAACTCTACTTGTGAGCTTTGGATGTTAGACATGAATACTGAAAACCCAACAGTTGAAGATTTATTCCGCTTGGCAGTTGTTCCTGCTGGTGCTGAGGTTACTGGTGCTACTGGTATCTCTGATGGTAAATCTATCTTATTCAATGTACAACACCCTTCATCTTCAAACCCATATCCTTACAACAACTCTTTAACTATTGCGGTTAACGGTATTCAAGATGCTGTTTCTCAAGGTTTGTTGTGGGCTACTGGTGTTCAAGAAGAAGCTGCTAGCAAAGGTGCTTTCAAAATTTATCCTAACCCTGCTTCACGTGAAATCCGTTTCACTGAAACTACAGACGTAGCTATCTACGATGTAACAGGAAAACGTGTTAAAGTTGCTCGTCAAGCTCAATACGTTAACGTTGAAAGTTTACCAGCTGGTATTTACTACGTACGCAATGCTAACGGAGATACTACTCCATTAGTAATCAAATAATACAATAGAATATCCTAACCCATTTTCTATTCAACCGACCGCGTCACTGATGCGGTCGGTTTTTTCAATTTTAAACACATAGGGTATGAAGCGCATCGTTTTACTCCTTTCTATCATTGTTTTCACAATAGGATCTCAACTCTTTTTCTCCTTCACAGCTGAAAACAAAAAGACTTTCCCAGCAGAAACCATCAAGCTGAATTACATCGATAAACTCAACTTGTTTATCAATTCTTGTGAAGCTCTAGATTCTGTAGCTCAAAATAACTTAGACATTGAAGTCATCCAACAACAATTAGTTTCAACCAGAAACAGCTACAAAAGCATTGAGTTTTTATTTGAATATCTCGATCCTGAAGGCGCTAAAAACAACATCAATGGAGCTCCTCTTCCTAAATTAGAGCCCAATGCAGATGATAATATTGTTGTGCTTCAACCAAAAGGTTTACAAGTTTTAGATGAATTGATCTTCTCAGAAGATACTCCTGAAAATCGAGAAGAAATTAAACGATTAACCACTCGATTAGTCACTGACATTTCGCGCTTGAAACCGCATCACTACCACTACAAAGTTTACGACCGTATTGTTATTGAAGCTACAAGAGCAGAACTCATTCGAATTCTTTCTTTAGGATTAACTGGCTTCGATACCCCGCTCAGTGGAAACTCAATGGCCGAAGCTCAAATTGCTTTTCAATCGCTTTCAGATACTTGGGAAAACTACTATTCCTACATCGCTAAAAAAGATCCTGAGCTTGAAAAACAACTTCAGAAACTGTTCAAAAAAGGAAATAAAGTTCTTCAAAAAGGAGACTTTGATAACTTCAATCGCATTGATTTTGGACGTGAGTTAATCTCTCCTCTTTACCAATCGGTTTTAGATGCTCAGTTAGCTTTAGAAGTGGAAACTTACTACGAAACAGAACGTCCTCAAGTTAAAGAAATCAACTTCCTTTCTCCTCAAATTTTCTCAGATGATTTCCTAAACCCTTACGCGTTTACAAGAATTAAAGCTAACGAAAACAGTGAAGCTTTAACGCAGTTAGGTAAAACGCTTTTCTACGATCCTATCTTATCTGGAAACAATAAACGTGCATGTTCATCTTGTCACAATCCTACCAAAGGTTTTGCTGACGGAGTTGCCAAAAGCATTGCCATGGATTTAAACGGAACGGTTGACAGAAATGCGCCAACATTATTGAATGCTGTTTATGCCGATCGCTTTTTCCACGATATGCGTGCAAGCACTTTAGATCACCAAACTGAGCACGTTTTCTTCAGTGAAAAAGAGTTCAATACGAATTACGAAACCATGTTGAGTAAGCTTAACTCAAGCAACGAATACAAAGCACTTTTTGCTGAGGCCTACCACGTAAATAATGGAGATAGTACAATCACCAAACATCAACTGAATTACGCTTTTAGCTCATTTATTTTGTCGTTGCGCAGTTATAATTCTCTTGTTGACAGATATGTGAGAGGCGAAGATGTGCAACTGGATAAATCAGTTAAAAATGGCTTTAACTTATTCATGGGTAAAGCGGTTTGTGGAACGTGTCATTTTGCACCAACATTTAGCGGTTTGGTTCCTCCTAGTTTTGAGGAAAACGAAAGTGAAGTTTTAGGAATTGCGTTAAACCCTTACGATACTCCTGCAGTTGTTGATCCTGATGGTGGACGAGCAATGGCTGGAATTCTTAAAGAAGAATCTACCATCTTCTTAAAATCCTTTAAAACACCAACGGTTAGAAATATTGCTTTAACAGCTCCTTACATGCACAACGGTGCTTACAACACATTAAAAGATGTGGTTGATTTTTACAATTTGGGTGGTGGTAAAAACATCGGAATTGAGCTTGAAAACCAAACGCTTCCTTTTGATTCATTGAATTTGACTGATGCAGAAGTGCAAGACATTATCGTATTCATGGAAGCTTTAACCGACACAACTGGTTTGACTTCAATGCCTCAATCTTTACCCCAATTTGAGAATAACCCTAAATGGAATAACCGGAAAATTGGAGGTGAGTACTAATGAAATCTCAATTACTTCTTATTGGTTTTTGGATGCTTGCTGTGGTGGGATTTTCTCAAGATTTTTCAGCTATCAAACTGAAAACATTAGATGGAAAATCAACAACCATTGTATCTGAAAATAGCCCGGTTGCAATGGTGTTTTACTCACCAGAATGTCCGCTTTGCAAAAACTATACGCTAACGTTAAATCAGCTGTCAGAAGCTTATCCTGATGTTAGCTTTGTGGCTGTGTTTAGTGGAAAAGATTACTCCAAAAAAGAAATTATAGCATTCAAAGAAAAGTATCAGATTGAGTTTGATATGCTCTTAGATAAACGCTACGAATTAGCTGAATCTGTTGATGCTTCGGTTACTCCTGAAGTCGTTTTGTTAAATACCAATAATGCCATTGTATACCGTGGATTGATAGATAATTGGGCTATTAAATTAGGGGGAAGTCACCGCAGAGAAGTGACAGAGAAATATTTGAAAGATGCCATTGAAGCCGTTCTACAAAACCAGGCTCCAGCAATTTCTAAAACCAAACCCATGGGGTGCTTGCTTTATGCTACAGAATAGATTTTTAGCTGTTTTCTTCATCCTGTTTTCTATTCAAATTCAGGGGCAAGAAGAGGTTACTTACTACAAAAACATCGTTCCTATTTTCAATGAAAACTGCTTGCCTTGTCATCGCAGTAATGGTTACGGACCTTTTAGTTTAGATAATTACGATGATGTGGCTAAACGTGCACAATTTGTGGGTTACGTAACGCAACAACGCATCATGCCACCTTGGAAAGCGAACCCAGAATACACGCATTTTGCAGATGAAAAAATCTTGACTGAAGCTCAAATCAAAACCATTCAAGATTGGATTCACCAGGGAATGCCAAAAGGCAAGAAAAGACATGCTCCCGAAGCTCCAAATTTTGATGCCAATTCTCGTATTTCGGGTAACCCTGATTTGATTTTGAAAATGAAAGAGCCTTTTCTGATCGAAGGGAAAAACGAACACATTTTCATTGCATATGCCATTCCATATGAATTAGAACATGACACGTTTGTAAAAGCCATTGAATTTGTTCCTGGAAACCGACAGCTGGTTCACCACAACTCGTATCAGATTTTTGCAGTTCATCCGGATGTTGATTTGTCTCAAATCAAAGATTATTTCGTGTTTTCAACTGATTCTGTTGATGCCATAGATGATGAACATGATTTTTCATTTTTCAACATGTACGGTCCAAAAGGAGAAAAACCAAAAGAAGTGTTTCACAACGGATGGTTACCTGGAGCTTCACCTCAAATCTACCCAGAAGGAACTGGCTTTTATCTTCCAAAAAAGGGAGTGCTGTTAATGCGTAACTTCCATTATTCACCAACACCTATTGATGAGTATGATCAGAGTGAGTTTCATCTTTACTTTTCAGAAAAACCAGTTGAAAGAACCATACGATTTGCTGCATTTAAACCCACTGGAATTGACTATTCAGAAGATCATATCATCAAAGCTGGAACACGCGATACATTTGAAATGAATATTCGTTTGGGTGGTGCTGTTTCTGTGCTTTTCATCAATCCACACATGCATTACTTGGGCAAAACGTTTTTGTCTTATGCCATCACACCTCAGCAAGATACCATCCCTCTGATTGATATTCCTGATTGGGATTTTAACTGGCAAGAGTTCTATAAATTCAAAAAACCAGTAATTCTTCCAAAAGGCACCATTGTGTATGCAAAAGCCACTTTCGATAATACGATGGACAATAAGCAAAATCCATTTTTTCCACCTCAAGATGTCTATTTTGAACGCGGAAGTATGACTGAAACCGAAGAGATGCTTCGCTTGGTTTTCTTGTACTTACCCTACCGAAAAGGAGATGAAAATTTGAAGTTGTAGCACATCCCCTATTAAAGGTATCTCACAACAGAATACAATTGAAAATCAACCTTTAAGTCTTTTATTTAGATTCATTCTAAAAATACCCTATTGAGGGTATTGCCAGCCATTTCAAGTAGTTGTTCTTTTGTTTAGATTCATTCTAAATAAAATTGAATACCAGAAAGCACATAGAAATAATTGTGGCATCTCGATCATCTATTATCCACCATGGATTAGAAAGGGTGATTGAAAACAGGAGAAAACCCCACCAGGTGTTTCATGCAGATTCGACAGATTCACTAGAAAAAGTGCTTGAAAGAAAGCCAACTGCATTAGTCATCTTTGATTTTGATACAGAGGTTTTCAACTTAGCTTTCATTCAAAAATTTGAGGCAAAAAATAACGCTGTTATCATCATTGATTCCGTTGATAAACGCTTAATCCGAAGTTTAATGGATGTAGGTGTTCCGTCAATTCTAACCATTAATTGTGATGAAGAAGAAATCATAGACAGTTTAAAAGCTGTTGATGCTGGTTTCCGCTTTTACTGCGATAATGTATTGAACGCACTTATCCACAACGAAACCAAAGAGCAGAATTGTGAACCTACTTCACTTTCGAGCCGTGAGATTGAAGTATTGGAATTATTAGCTCAAGGAAAAACCAATAAAGAAGCGGGAGAGGTTCTTCACCTCAGTCATCATACCGTACATAGCCATCGTAAAAACATCATGAAAAAGCTGAAAGTCAACTCAGTTTCTGAGCTTGTGAGTGCAGCCTATCAACTTAACATCTTACAAAATACCCTAAACAGGTGATTCACAATCACCCTTAGTGGTGATTGACCTCAATAGATGACAAAACTATGTTTGCAGCTCTTAATTAGAATTAATCTAAA
>CAJWSQ010000109.1 GCA_913045895.1 uncultured Flavobacteriales bacterium
TCTTATAAAATTGGTCATTATGTTCCAGGAACAAAAATACCTATTCTCAATGAAAATATTCTTTTAAAAAAAAAAACCAAATTACCTAATTTTATTTTCATGGCATATTAAGGACGAGTTAAAACGAAACCTTAAGAAAAAAGGATACAAGGGAAAATTTATAATACCGCTTCCTAAGCCTAGAATAGAAAGTTAGCTCTTGTTAATAAAATAATTAAATGCAGCTATATGTGAAGCATTGTTGAAAAAAATTGACTTAATAACATAAAGTTAAATTACAATGTTGACAATGCGCTTAGGTACAACAATCATTTTCTTAATTGGTTTACCATCTAACCATTTGGTTGTTTGTTCGTTAGAAAGAACTTCTTTTTCGATATCTTCTTTTGAAAGATCAGCTGGCAAATCAAGTTTAAATCTCATTTTACCATTAAATGAAATCGGATAGCTAAAGCTTGATTCTTTCAAATATTTTTCTTCGAAAATTGGAAACTCAGCTTCAGAAATAGAATTTTCATGTCCTAATTGACTCCATATTTCCTCAGCAATGTGAGGCGCGTGGCAAGAAACCAAAATTGCCAATGGTTCTAAAACCGCTCTTTTGTTGCATTTTAAGTCGGTCAATTCGTTCACGCAAATCATAAAGTGACTCACACTGGTATTGAAAACAAAACGTTCCATTTCATCTTCTACCTTTTGAATACACTTGTGTAAAGCCTTCAATTCTTCTTTGCTTGGCTCGGCATCAGAAATATCAAATTGACCATCCGCATTGGTATACAACTTCCAAAGTTTGCGTAGGAATTTACTTACACCATCAATTCCTTTGGTGTTCCAAGGTTTGTGTAATTCAACAGGTCCTAAGAACATCTCATGTAAACGCAATGCATCTGCACCGTGAGATTCACAAAGAATATCAGGGTTTACAACATTGTATTTCGATTTAGACATCTTTTCAACTTCTCGACTGCAGATGAATTTCTCATCTAAAAGGAAGAACTCTGCATCATTATTTTCTTTGCGCCATTTTTTGAAAGTGTTTGTATCTAGCTCATCATTATTTACCATGCTTATATCTACAGGAAGTGGTATGGCATTCCAAAAATCACTTAATGCTAAATCGCCTAAATGGTTAGGGTATTTTGCTTTTTGTTTTTTGTTGAAACGAGATACTAATGCATCGAATTTATCACGTAATTCATCTCTTAGTTTATACTCTTCTTCAGAAAGTGTTAAGATATCTGATGTAAAAAGATCAAATATGGTCTTTGATATATAAACAGGAGGAATACCTGTAGAAGGAAGCAATTGAACATCATCATTAATAATACCTTTATATATTGAGTACCAAGTTAATCTATAGGTATATGCACTAACCCCTTGAATCATCCCCTGGTTAATCAATTTTTGAGCTGGTTCACCAAAAGATAAGTATCCACGATCTTGTAAAAACTTAGTCCAGAAACGCACATACAATAAATGTCCTGTTGCGTGCTCAGCACCACCCATATATAAATCTACTTGTTTCCAGTAGTTGATGGCTTCTTTACCAGCAAATTCGTTTTCGTTTTTAGGATCTTCATATCTCAAATAATACCAAGAAGATCCAGCCCAACCCGGCATAGTTGTCGTTTCTAACGGATAACCTTCACCGTTGGCAACAACGCCTTTTTTAGGATCGTAATTCCATTTACTAGCACGAGCTAAAGGCGGTTCACCATCTTCGGTTGGGAGGTATTTATCTACCTCAGGAAGTTCTAATGGTAAATGAGCTTCTTTAACTGGATGAGGGATGCCATCTACATAATAAACTGGAATTGGCTCGCCCCAGTAACGTTGTCTGCCAAAAACAGCATCGCGTAACTTATAATTGATTTTAGAAGTACCAATTTCTTTTTCTTCAATCGCTTCAATGGCTTTTGAAATGGCTTCATTAAAAGGAAGTCCATCTAAGAACTGAGAATTACACAAAGTGCCTTCTTTTCCTTCATAAGCGCCATTGCTTGGATCATGACCAGCAACAACATTGATGATTGACAAATCATCGAAATGATTGGCGAAATTCCAATCGCGTTGATCGCCAGACGGAACAGCCATAATAGCTCCAGTTCCGTATCCTGAAAGAACATAATCGCCAATCCAAACTGGGATTTGCTCACCCGTAAACGGATGTGTAGCATAAGCACCAGTAAATGCACCAGAAACCACTTTGGTGTCGGCCATACGCTCACGTTCCGATTTCTTAGCCGTTTGCTCTTGGTAAGCTTCAACTGTTGCTTTTTGATCGACAGTGGTAATAACATTTACCAATTCGTGATCTGGAGCTAAAACCATGAATGAAACTCCAAAAATAGTATCAGGGCGAGTAGTAAATACTTCGATTGAATGTTCGCTATCTGTTAATTGAAAATGAACGGAAGCACCTTCAGAGCGACCAATCCAGTTACGCTGAATTTCTTTTAAAGCATCGGTCCAATCCAATCCGTTTAAGTCATCCAACAAACGTTGTGCATAAGCAGTGATTCGCATAGACCACTGCCACATTTTGCGTTGCTCAACTGGATGGCCACCACGCTCGCTTAATCCATCTTTTACTTCATCGTTCGCTAAAACAGTTCCCAATGCAGGACACCAGTTTACCACACTTTCAGATAAGTAAGCAATACGGTAATTCAATAAGATGTTAGCCTGAGTTTTTTCATCGAATGCTTTCCATTCTTCAGCTGTAAAAGATGGAGTGTCTGTATCGCAAACAGCATTTAAACCTTGATTCCCTTTAGATTCAAATGTGTTAACCAATTTTGAAATCGGTTCTGCTTTGTTTTCATCATTGTTGTACCAAGAATCGAACAACTGCAAGAAAATCCATTGCGTCCATTTGAAATAATCGGGGTTACTGGTTCTGATTTCTCTATCCCAATCAAAAGAAAATCCCAAACGATCTAATTGCTGACGGTAACGCGCAATGTTTTCTTTAGTTGTAATAGCTGGGTGTTGCCCCGTTTGAATAGCATATTGCTCTGCCGGCAAACCGAAAGAGTCATATCCCATTGGATGGAGAACATTAAAACCTTTTAATCTTTTGTAACGCGCAATGATATCGGATGCGATGTAACCCAGCGGGTGACCAACGTGCAATCCAGCACCTGATGGATAAGGAAACATATCCAACGCGTAATATTTAGGTTTTGATGTATCTATATCAGCGGCAAACGTTTTTTCTTGCGCCCATTTGGCTTGCCATTTTTTCTCGATTTCTTGGAAATTGTAATCCATCAGAATTGGTATTCAAGTTTGAAAGGCGCGAAATTAAGGATTTTGAACCCGTTATGAAGCAGGAATGCATGAACCTCCTGTTCGAATTTTTATAATTTAGTCGCCATCCAATTCAGAATACTTTGGCAACACCCGGAAAATTTGAACGCAGAAGATTATCAACCTCTTATTTCTCAGTAGTTGTGAGCATCTCGCTCGTGCTATTTATGTTGGGAATGGTGGGGCTAATTCTATTGCAAGCGAATAAGTTAAGTCGCTACGTAAAAGAAAATATTGCTGTAACGGTTTACACCAAAGACAGTGTGAAAGAGGCAGACATCAAACGATTACAAAAAAGTTTGGACGCTGCTAAATTTACTAAGTACACCGATTATGTAGATAAAGAAACAGCAGCTTCACGCTTAAAAGAGGAGTTGGGCGAAGATTTTATTGAATTTTTAGGATACAATCCGTTATCTACTTCAATTGATATTTACCTCAATGCTGAATATGCGAATCCAGATAGTGTTTCAATAATCGAGCAAGATTTATTGATGAACCCGAAGGTGAAAGAGGTTGTGTATCAGAGAGATTTGTTAAGCTTTGTTAATGATAACGTGCGCAAAATCTCATTCCTTTTAACTGGTTTTGCGGTGTTACTTTTAATTGTTGCAATTGCATTAATCAACAGTACGTTTAGATTGGCTATTTATTCTAAAAGATTCATAATCAGGAGTATGCAATTGGTTGGTGCTACGCAATCGTTTATTCGAAAACCATTTGTTCGTCAAGGAATTCTACACGGATTGTATGGGTCACTCATTGCTTTGGTGTTGCTTTCAGCGGTAATTTATTACGCTCAACAGATGGCTCCAGAGATTTTCAGCTTGAATGATGTTGAATTATTTGCATCTTTGTTTGGTCTCGTGGTTTTGATGGGACTATTGATTAGCTGGGTTAGTACAGCTTTAGCAGTAAGAAGATACTTACGTTTAAAAACAGATCAACTCTACCGATAAGATGGCACAAGAAAACAATACAAACAATAGCGAGCAACTCGTATTCGAAAAAGTAAATTACCTATTAACTGCAATTGGTGCAGTAATGGTTGTTGTTGGTTTCTTTTTAATGTCAGGCGGTGGATCTGATGATCCATCTGTTTTCAACGAAGAAATCTTTTCTTTCACCAGAGTAACTCTTGCTCCACTTGTTATTCTTGCTGGTTACGGGGTGGTATTTTTTGCCATCATGAAAAAACCTAAATAATATTCCTGAATGGATTTATTGGAAGCTATTATCCTTGGAATTATCCAAGGATTAACGGAGTTTTTACCCGTTAGTAGTAGTGGTCACTTAGAATTGGCAAAAGCCGTTTTCGAAAACGGACAGGTGCCAGAAGAAAGCATGCGTTTTACCGTTTTGGTTCATGCGGCAACTGCATTAAGTACCATTGTTGTTTACCGAAAAGATATTGCTGAAATCTTTAAAGGATTGTTCCAATTCAAGAACAACGAAGAGTTTCAATTTTCAGTGAAGATTATACTCTCCATGATTCCAGCGGCAGTTGTTGGCGTTTTGTTCAACGATGAAATCGAATCGCTTTTTAGTGGTCAGATTTTATTGGTTGGAGCCATGCTAGCCATTACAGGATTGTTATTGTTCTTAGCTGACAAAGCCAAGAGAACGGACAAAACTGTTTCGTATACATCAGCAATTATCATTGGTATTTCACAAGCTATTGCGATTCTTCCAGGAATTTCAAGAAGTGGAGCTACAATTTCAACTTCTGTTTTATTGGGAATTGATAAAACTAAAGCTGCTCGTTTTTCATTTTTAATGGTTATTCCATTAATTCTAGGGAAAATGGCGAAAGACATTTTAGATGGCGCTTTCTCGGGAGATATGACAGGTGGATATTTACCCCTAGCAGTTGGTTTTGTAGCAGCTTTTGTAACAGGAATCATTGCCTGTAACGCCATGATTAAATTGGTGCAAAAAAGTCAACTCAAGTACTTTAGCTATTATTGTTTTGCCGTTGGCATTATCAGTATACTTTTAAGCATTTAATAGTCGATTTGGAGAAAAATCATCCGTTATTCAATTTAGAAGAGGGTGTAGTGATGTTGGTTGATAAACCGCTTCACTGGACCAGTTTTGATGTGGTAAACAAATTGCGTTATACCATCAAACGTACTTTTGGTTTGAAGAAAGTTAAGGTAGGTCATGCTGGAACTTTAGATCCCCTAGCAACGGGATTGCTTTTGGTTTGTGCTGGCAAGGCCACCAAAAGAGCAGATGAACTTCAGGCTGAAGAAAAAGAATACACAGGAACAATCATGTTAGGTGCAACAACACCTTCGTTTGATTTAGAAACTGAAATTCAAAATCAGGTTGATGCTTCGCATATTTCTATCGTAGATGCACAGCAAGCTGCCGATCAATTAACAGGAAATATACTACAAACACCTCCTATTTTTAGTGCCAAAAAGAAAGATGGCAAAACCGCCTACAACTTGGCTCGCGAAGGAAAAGAGGTGAAGTTAGATCCCGTTCCGGTTGAGATTCAAGTGTTTGATATTGTAAGTAAAAACGAAAATGAGCTCAATTTTAGGGTGGTATGTTCCAAAGGAACGTATATTCGATCATTGGCTCACGACATCGGTCAGATATTAAAAGTTGGTGGATATTTAACTTCGCTAAGAAGAACACGAAGTGGTCATTTTAAGGTGGAAGATGCTCAAAATGTGGAAAATTGGGTCGATAAAATACAGCAACTTCCTAATAACCAAAAAAATGCCCTTTAATATCTAATAGCTTTTGTTATTTTTGCACCCCTCAAAATCTCATGTTGTAGATGAAACTTTCACAGTTTAAAATTGATATTCCGGAAGAACTTATTGCTCAGCATCCAGCTCAGGAACGTGATGAAGCACGTATGATGGTGGTAAAACGCTCAACAGGCGAAATCGAGCATAAGATGTTTAAAGACATCGTTGATTACTTTGATGATGGCGATGTAATGGTATTAAACAATACTCGTGTTTTTCCGGCTCGTTTGTACGGAAACAAAGAAAAAACAGGTGCTCGCATCGAGGTATTCTTACTTCGTGAGTTAAATCGCGAAAGCCGTTTATGGGATGTGTTGGTTGATCCAGCGCGTAAAATCCGTATCGGTAATAAGTTGTACTTCGGAGAAGACGATAGCCTAGTTGCTGAGGTGATTGATAACACCACTTCTAGAGGTCGTACACTTCGTTTCTTGTTTGATGGTCCTTACGAGGATTTCAAACGCACAGTTTATGAATTAGGAGAAACTCCTCTTCCAAAATACATCACTCGTCCGGTTGAGCCGGAAGATGAAGAGCGTTATCAAACTATTTTTGCTGATGTTGAAGGTGCTGTAGCAGCTCCAACGGGTGGTTTACACTTTAGCAGAAACTTGATGAAGCGTTTGGAATTAAAAGGTGTAGATTACACTAAATTGACTTTACACACTGGTTTGGGTACTTTCCGTCCGGTTGAAGTTGAGGATTTAACCAAACATAAAATGGATTCTGAGGAAATGATTATTCCTGAAACTTGCACACAGCGAGTGAATGAAGCCATTGCCAATAAAAAACGCGTTTGTGCTGTTGGTACAACAGTTATGAGAGCTATTGAAACTTCGGTTTCTACTGATGGTTTCTTAAAACCATTTGATGGCTGGACAAACAAGTTTATTTTCCCTCCTTATGAATTCAGCATTGCTAATTCAATGATTACCAATTTCCATGCATCTGAATCAACATTGTTGATGATGGTATCTGCATTTGGTGGGTATGATTTAATTCGCGAAGCTTACGAAACGGCAATCAAAGAGAAATACCGTTTCTATGCATATGGAGATGCATTATTGATTATCGACTAAGATCAAGATCAAACCATAATGAAAGCCGGTTGCTATGAGTAATCGGCTTTTTTTATCGGCTAAACTCTTGTTAATTAACCCCGAACATCTACGCATCAAATAATTCCAAGTAATTTTGCACCATGCAAGAAGTAGTGAAGAAGAAAGACATCAGAAAACTAAATCTCGAAGACCTTAAAAAGGTATTTGTTGAAAATGGCGAGAAAGCTTTTCGCGCCAAGCAAGTTTATGAGTGGCTTTGGAAAAAAAGCGCTACTTCTTTTGACGACATGACCAACTTGTCGAAAGCACAACGCGAATGGCTCAATCAACACTTTGAAATCAAATCACTAACCATTGCTGATGAGCAAAAAAGTGAAGATGAAACCATTAAAAGTGCGTTTCTTTTAGCTGATGAACATGTGGTTGAAGGGGTTTTAATTCCAACTCCTAAACGTGTTACAGCTTGTATTTCTTCTCAAGTTGGATGTAGTTTGAGTTGTAAATTCTGTGCTACCGGTAGATTAGCTCGTTTGCGAAATCTAGATCCAGGTGAGATTTACGATCAGGTTGTGAAGTTGAACAATCAGGCAGAAGCCAATTACGGAAAAGGGTTAACCAATATCGTATACATGGGAATGGGTGAGCCTTTGATGAATTACCGTGGATTGCTAGAATCGGTAGATAAAATCACTTCTCCTGAAGGTTTAGGAATGTCTCCTAAGCGTATCACGGTATCAACTGCTGGAATTGCGAGATCTATCAAGAAATTAGCCGATGATCAAGTTCGATTCAATTTGGCATTGTCGCTTCATGCTGCTACTGATGAAAAGCGAAGCGAAATCATGCCGATTAACGATTCTAACTCGTTAGACGCATTGGCTGAAGCGCTAATTTACTTCTCAGAAAACACCAAGAATACGATTACTTACGAATACATCATCTTCCGTGATTTCAATGATAGCATTGAAGATGCCAAAGCATTGGTGAAATTCTGTAGACGTGTTCCTGCTAAGGTTAACATCATTGAATACAATCCAATTGATGGCGGTGAATTTGAACGTGCTGAAATTGAGAAAGTAGATGCTTTTGCTGGTTACCTAGAGAAGAACGGAATTCAGGTTAATATCCGCAGGTCCAGAGGGAAAGACATTGACGCAGCATGTGGTCAATTGGCCAATAAAAATAAAGCGGCATCAAAAGCTTAAAACTGAACCAAACTTTGCTGTTAATGTTTGTGAAGTAGGTTTATATTTGTCAGCCTTAGAATGTCTGCAGTAGATCAAATAAAAGCTCCGGTTAATCAGGAGATGGACGAGTTTGAACGTAAGTTCAGAAAATCCATGAAGAGCAATGTTCCGCTGCTTGACAAAATCACGCATTATATAGTTCGTAGAAAAGGGAAGCAAATGCGCCCGTTGTTTGTGTTTCTGAGCGCTAAAATGTTTGGAGGCATAACCGATTCTACACACAATGCTGCTGCATTAATTGAGTTATTACACACCGCAACTTTGGTACACGATGATGTGGTTGATGATGCTTATCAACGCAGAGGTTTCTTTTCACTCAATGCACTTTGGAAAAACAAAATTGCCGTTTTAGTAGGCGATTATTTGTTGTCGAGAGGTTTGTTGTTGAGTGTAGAGGAAGGAGAATTCAAATTGCTTCAGATTGTTTCTCAGGCGGTGCGTGAGATGAGTGAAGGCGAGCTTTTACAAATTGAAAAGACGCGCAAGCTCAACATTGATGAAGAAGTTTACTTTGAAATCATTCGCCAAAAAACCGCGACTTTATTTGCTGCTTGTTGTGCAGCTGGAGCTTCTTCAGCTGGATGTGACGAAGAAACCATTCAAAAAGCACACGAGTTTGGAACCAAGGTGGGTATTGCTTTCCAGATCAAAGATGATTTGTTTGATTACGGAACGGGTGAAGATATTGGTAAACCAACTGGTATTGATATCAAAGAGAAAAAGACAACACTCCCTTTGATTTATGCTTTAAACAAAGCCGAAAGTCGCCAACGCAAGCACATCATTCATTTGGTGAAAAACAAAAATGAAGATGCCAAAGCCGTTAAAGAAGTCATCGATTTTGTGATGCAAAGTGGTGGAATTCCTTACGCTCAAAAACAAATGCAAGTCTATATTGATGAAGCCATGGCTTTGCTCAATACTTTTCCAGACAATGCTTCACGTCAGTCACTCGCTCAATTGGTTGAGTACACTGTGAGTAGAAAGAAGTGATTTTCAGTCAATTATTTCTTTTGGGTTAAAAGATTTCTCTACTTTTAAACCATTGATTAACCTATTACTCATTAAAAACT
>CAJWSQ010000110.1 GCA_913045895.1 uncultured Flavobacteriales bacterium
CTTGTTCATTGCTTCCTGCAAATCTTTATCTGCGCCAACATGAGCTTGAATCAAGTGATCACAGTGAGCTGTTGAAGGAACTGCAACTTTATCGCGACCAGATTGCATAAATTGAAGTAAGGCCATTTGAGCAGTTGCATCTTGCATAGCAACTCTATCAGGAGCAAAATCTACATAAGAGTTACCTCTTTCAAATGCTGTGGAAGCATCTCCATCCCATAGGTGGGTGTAGAGAATTTTCTCAGAAAGAGTAAGTGGTTTACCAACAGCTTTTCTAGCTGCTGCGATACGCTCAGGGTATTTGGCGTATACTTTCTTTATCATATCTAAGTCGAATACTGACATATTTCTAAAATTTTGAACTAAAATTATAAATGCTTAACGGAATTAGGAAATTCTGTTTCGTGTAATTGTAACAATCAGAACCGCAGCTTGTTTATTTATAAAAGGTATAAATAAGCCCATCGCTATTATCATTATTTATAGTTGGATAAGGGCACAAAAAAAGCCTCGAGCTTTTGACCCGAGGCTTCATCTATTCTTTGATTGATTTTAAGCTAAAACCAATTGCTTGCTTGAAGGCTTGAACTTAGTTAGAACGATACCATCAACAGCTTGCTCATATTCTTCAATAGTTGGAGTTCTACCTAAAATAGTAGACAACACAACTACTGGAGTTGACGACAATAAAGATTCACCTTTCTTCTCATTTGAATCTTTTACAACACGTCCTTGGAATAAACGAGTTGAAGTAGCCATTACCGTATCACCTGGTTCAGCTTTTTCTTGGTTACCCATACATAAGTTACAACCAGGGCGCTCTAAGTACAATTTGTTTTCATACTTCGTACGAGCTGCATTTTTAGGATTGTTATCATCAAATACAAATCCTGCATATTTAGCTAATACATCCCAATCACCTTCTGCTTTCAACTCATCAACAATGTTATAAGTTGGAGGAGCAACAACCAATGGCGCATTGAATACAACTTCGCCTTTTTGCGCTTCGATGTTCTTCAACATTTGAGCTAATATTTTCATATCACCTTTGTGAACCATACAAGAACCTACGAATCCTAGATCTACTTTTTTGGTTCCACCGTAGTATGATAAAGGTCTAATTGTATCGTGTGTATAACGTTTAGAAACGTCTTCGTTGTTCACATCTGGATCAGCAATCATTGGCTCAGCCATTTCACCTAAGTCAACAACTACTTCAGCGTAATATTTCGCATCTGCATCTGGTTTCAAAGCAGGTTTAACACCCGTTTTGATTTCTTGGATACGTGCTTCAGCTTTATCAACCAATCCTTGAAGAACTTGTTTCTCATTATCCATACCTTTTTCAATCATGATTTGGATACGAGATTTAGCAATCTCTAATGATTCGATTAACGTTTCATCTTCAGAAATACAGATAGAAGCTTTCGCTTTCATTTCTGCCGTCCAGTCAGTAAATGTAAATGCCTGATCTGAAGTCAATGTACCGATATGAACTTCAATTACACGACCTTGGAATACATTTTCACCACCAAACTGTTTCAACATTTGTTGTTGAGTTGCATGAACTACATCACGAAAGTCCATGTAACTTTTCATTTCACCTTTGAAGGTTACTTTAACAGATTGTGGAATTGGCATTGAAGCTTCACCTGTAGCAAGTGCTAATGCAACAGTACCAGAATCGGCACCAAATGCAACACCTTTCGACATTCTTGTGTGAGAGTCACCACCGATAATAATTGCCCAATCGTCAATAGTAATGTCATTCAATACTTTGTGGATTACATCCGTCATCGCGTGGTATCCACCTTTTGGATCGCGAGCCGTAATCAAACCAAAGTCATTCATGAATTTCATCAATTTAGGAATGTTAGCTTGTGCTTTGCTATCCCAAACTGAAGCAGTATGACAACCTGATTGGTATGCACCATCAACAATTGGAGAGATCACTGTAGCAGCCATCATTTCCAACTCTTGAGAAGTCATTAAACCTGTAGTATCTTGAGATCCTACGATGTTTACTTCAACACGAACATCAGATCCAGCATACAATGTTTTCCCTGGAGTAGTTCCAACAGCATTTTTGTTGAAGATTTTCTCAACTGCTGTTAAACCTTGTCCTTCATGAGAAACCTCTTTAGAAGGAGCATAAACAGTAGGCATTTCAATACCTAAAGTAGTTGCGGCAAAAGTCTGCAATTTCTTACCGAAAACTACAGCGTAAGATCCACCGGCTTTCATGAATTCCATTTTCTGTGGCGTAAACGCATCAGAAATGTCTTTCAATTCTTGATCACCGTTGTATAATTTTTTAGTCTTTGTATTAATTGTTAATACAGTGCCAGTTTCAACTGAGTAAGCTTCTTCTAAAACTGGTTCTCCGTCAGCATCAACAACTGTATTTCCATCAGCATCTTGCTTTTTCACCCAGTTTTTAAGATCTAAACCAATACCACCTGTTACTCCAACTGTAGTTAAGAAGATTGGAGAAATTCCGTTAGTACCTGCCACTACTGGAGCGATGTTGATGAATGGCACATAAGGACTAGCTTGAACACCTGTCCACAATGCTACGTTGTTTACACCTGACATTCTAGAAGAACCAACACCCATTGTTCCTTTTTCTGCGATTAACATCACGCGTTTGTCAGGATGAGCTTCTTTCAACGCTACTAAAGCTGCCTGTTGATCTTTGTTGTGTTCGAAAATACACTGCCCGTGTAACTCACGATCAGATCTTGAGTGCGCATCACTACCTGGAGAAAGTAAATCTGTAGAAATATCACCAACACCAGCGATGAAGGTTACTACTTTAATTTCTTCTTCTAATTCAGGTAATTTAGTGAAGAACTCAGCTTTTGCGTAGCTCTCCAATAAATCTTTTGCGATTGGGTTTCCAGCTTTAAAGGCCTTTTCCAAACGCTCCATATCTGCTTCGTAAAGGAAGACTTGCGTTTTTAAAACAGCAGCAGCTTGTTCTGCAATTGATTTATCCTCACCTAAAGCTAAGTCTAAAAGCACTTCAACAGAAGGGCCGCCTTTCATATGAGACAATTGCTCAAATGCAAACTCAGGAGAAATTTCCTCAACTACGGCTTCACCAAGAATGATTTCTTTTAGAAACTTAGCTTTTACACCTGCAGCACTGGTTGTTCCAGGCAAAGTATTGTAGATGAAAAATTTCAGAGAGTCTTCTCTATGTTCGTTATCTGTGTCTTTAATTTGATCGATGATTTCACTTAATAAAGCACCATCATCAATTGGTTTTGGATGTAACCCTTGGCTTTTTCTTTCTTCTATCTCTTTGAGATAATCCTGATAAGTATTCATAGAGAAAATTTCAATGTAATGTTATAATCTTTTAATCTGAGGCCAACGAAATTAGTAAATTCAGCCAACCATTATGCAGATTTTCACAGGGTTTTAACCATATAAACCGTTAGTGTATACTTTATGCCTTTAATCAAAGATTGAAAGCAACTTTGACACATTGAAACCTATATTTGATTAATGGCTTCAAATCTCTACAAACAGAATATTTTCATTGCCTTAGAAGCAATTAAGAGTCAAAAACTACGAGCGGCACTCACTATGCTGATTATTGCAATTGGTATTATGGCTCTGGTTGGAATTTTAACGGCTATTGATGCGCTGAAGTCGTCAATTAATTCGCAGTTCTCTTCTATGGGAGCTAATAGCTTTACTATTGAACGATTACCTGAATCAAGCATTCAAAGAAACGGGAAAGCCATTAAAGCATCACCTTACATTAAGTATACTGAAGCAGAATCTTTTAAAACCCAATATCAATTTCAAGCTGTAGTTTCAGTATCTACACGAGCATCGTGGAGTGAGGCAATTAAATATAAGCAAAAGAAAACCAATCCCAATATTTCCATTTTTGGTGGTGATGATAAATACCTTTCTGTTAAAGGGAGGGAGATTGGAGAAGGAAGAAACTTCACTCCTTCTGAAGTAAATTCTGGAGCCAAAGTTTGCATTCTGGGATCGGAAATAGCCGATGATTTATTCGACAATCAAAATCCAATAGGAGAATTCATTAAAATCAAAAACATCAAATATGAAGTTATTGGGGTGATGAAAGAAAAAGGGTCTAGCATGGGATTCAGTGGAGATCGTGACATCTTTATTACACTGAATGCTGCTCGCCAATATTTCAGCAGACCTAACATGGATTTCAACGTACATGTTCTTACTCCCACTCCACAATTACTTGATGCCGCAATCTATGAGGCAATTGGAATCATGAGAAATGTAAGAGGTGATGTTTTGGGTAATCCAGAATCGTTTAGAATTAGAAGAAGCGACAGTCTATCTCAACGATTAATTGAAAACCTTCAGATTGTAACTTTAGTTGCTACTATAATCGCTATGATTACATTGTTAGGGGCAGCTATAGGATTGATGAATATCATGCTGGTTTCTGTAACTGAAAGAACGAAAGAAATTGGTACACGAAAAGCTCTAGGAGCAAACAAGTCGAACATATTGCTACAATTCCTTACAGAAGCCATCGTAATTTGCCAAATGGGAGGCTTTTTTGGCGTTTTTGCTGGAATAGCAATTGGTAATATTGTGAGCTTGCTGATGGGTTCTTCCTTTATAATTCCTTGGATGTGGATTGGAGTAGCATTCGTTTTGTGTTTTGCAGTTGGGGTTTTTGCCGGATACTATCCAGCTAAGCAAGCTGCCAAATTAGATCCAATAGAAGCCCTAAGACATGAATAAAAAAAGCCGACTCCATTGGAATCGGCTTTCAGGTTTATGATTTTGTTTGAGAATTACTCTCCTACAACTTCAAATTTGATAGTTTCTTCAACCTCGCGGTGGAACTTAACTTTTGCTTCGTAAGTACCAACAGTTTTGATTGAATCACCAACGATTTTGATGTGCTTACGATCGATAGCAACACCTAATTTCTCAATAGCATCAGCCAATTGAATAGTATTAACAGATCCGAAGATTTTACCGTTTTCGCCAACTTTAGCACCAACAGTAACTGTAACATCTTTCAATTTAGCAGCGTGTTTTTGAGCCTCTTCAATCAACTTAGCTTCTTTGTGAGCACGTTGACGAAGGTTTTCTTCACGCATTTTCTTAGCTGAAACAGTTGCTAAAACTGCTTTACCTTGAGGAATTAAGAAATTACGACCGTAACCTGGTTTTACTACAACCAAATCACCTTTTTCTCCTAAATTATCTACGCTTTCTTTTAGTATAATTTCCATCGTAATCTCCTCCTTATTTTAATAAGTCTGCTACGTAAGGCATTAACGCTAAGTGACGAGCACGTTTTACAGCAGTTGAAACTTTACGTTGGTATTTAGCTGAAGTACCAGTAACACGTCTTGGTAAGATTTTACCTTGCTCGTTAACGAACTTCAACAAGAACTTAGGATCCTTGTAATCTACATACTTGATACCAGCTTTTTTGAAGCGGCAGTATTTATCTTTTTTAACTTCGATACTAATCGGAGTTAAATATCTGATGTCTCCGTCTTTTTGTGCCATAGCTTAAATGAATTATGCTTCTGCTTGAGCTTTTTTGTTACGTTGCTTTTCAGCAAATTCAACATGGTATTTGTCCATTTTTACAGTTAAAAAACGGATAACACGTTCATCTCTGCGCATTTCAGTTTCTAAGCGCTTGATTACATCTCCTTCAGCTTCAAATTCGAACAAGTTGTAAAAACCTGTAGATTTCTTCTGAATTGGATAAGCTAATTTGCGTAATCCCCAATTTTCTTTGTGGGCAAATTTCGCGTCCGCATCTTTCAAAATCGATTCAAACTTGGCAACTGCTTCCTTTACCTGATCTTCAGATAAAACGGGAGTTAAAATGAAAACAGTTTCGTACCTCTGCATAATATTACTTATAAATTGTTTAAATTACCCTCTACGAAAGGGGCGACAAAATTAGTAAATACTCCTTATCAACCAAACAGTTATTTCAAATTGATTATCAACCTGTTTACAACAGGTGAATAAGTAATTCTAAAAGTTCTTCGTTTGAGTTGAATACAAGCCCTATATTTGCCCTTCGCACAAATGGAAAATTACGTAGTATCAGCTAGAAAATATAGGCCAACCGACTGGAGTTCAATAGTCGGGCAATCGGCTATTGTTGAAACGCTGCAAAATGCTATCCGTAACAATCATTTAGCTCAAGCCTTTTTGTTTTGTGGTCCTCGAGGAGTTGGTAAAACAACTACTGCTAGAATCTTGGCTAAAACAATCAATCAACTTTCTACAGAAGGTCAATTTGACGACAAAGAAGATTTTGCATTCAACATATTCGAATTGGATGCCGCTTCAAACAACTCGGTTGATGACATTAGAAATTTGATTGATCAAGTTCGAATATCTCCTCAGATAGGTAATTATAAGGTTTACATTATTGATGAGGTTCACATGTTATCTCAAGCTGCTTTTAATGCATTCTTGAAAACATTAGAAGAACCACCCAAGCACGCTATTTTTATTTTAGCTACCACAGAAAAGCACAAGATCATTCCTACTATTCTTTCACGTTGTCAAATTTTCGACTTCCAACGTATTCAAATCAATGAAATCGTTGAGCATTTGAAAAATGTAGCAACAAAAGAACACATAACTGTTGAGGAAGATGCGCTTCACCTTATTGCTCAGAAGGCAGATGGTGGAATGCGTGACGCTTTATCTATTTTCGATCAAATCGTTTCTTTCTCTGGAAATGAATTGACGTATGAGGCTGTAATTCATAACCTCAACATTCTAGACTATGATTACTATTTTTCATTAACAGATAAACTTCTAGGAGATCAATTACCAGAAGTCCTACTTATCTTCAATGAAATTTTGAATAAAGGTTTTGATGGTCATCAGTTTATTAATGGATTAGCTGAACACTTCAGAAATTTATTGGTTTGCCAGGATGCAAGCACTCAAAAATTGCTTGAAGTTGGAGATAACATCAAAGCTAAATATCTTCAACAGGCAGAAAGTACCAGTCAAGCATTTTTACTCCCAGCTATTCGTTTGTGTAATGAGTGTGATTACCGATATAAAGGAAGTAAAAACCAACGTTTACTTGTAGAGTTGACGTTGATGCAACTTACTGCTTTATCATCGCCTGAAAAAAAAAATGGCTGATTGAACCTGAGAGTTATTTAGACTTTCCTCTTTCGAGTTCAGTATCCCAAGTAATTCAAGCTAAACCTTCTGTCGAACAAGCAGAAGTAAAGAAAGAAACGCCCTCAAAAGCTGATGCAATTATTGATCGTTTAAGAAAAAACGAATCAGTTGAAGGCAATGAAAAGAAGAGGGTTAAAATTACTTCAAAGACCGTCATCAAATCTTCTTTGAGTATCAAACAAAAGCTAACTCCTAAAACGGAAGAAGAGCAACAAGATACGGCTGATAAAATCAATCTTCCAAAAACGGCTTTTACAATTGAAAATCTTCAGAAATATTGGTTAGAGTATGCAGATAAACTCCAAAATGACGGAAAGATGGTGTTTAGTAATATGATGCGTGCTCATCAACCTAAACTCATTACAGATACTGAAGTAGAATTTCTTCTAGACCATACCTCAGCTGAAGTAGAATTTCAAGATAATAGAACGAACTTAGCAACGTTCCTTAAGATGAAACTGAATAATTTCCACATTCAGATTTCACCAAGAGTAGCTGAGGAAAAAGAGGTTGAAAAGAAAGCCTACACCAACAGAGACAAGTTAAAGCAACTTCAAGATGAAAACCCAGCGCTAGCCGAGTTGGTTAAGAAATTAGATTTGGATTCTGATTTTTAGCTTAGAAGTATTCAGCCTTTTCGATCACTCAATATAAAGTGGTTCAGTATGTACTTTACTTCCACTCGTCAATCTCACAAAGTAAATTCCAGAAGCCAAGCTTTGAACATCTAATTGGATGTTATCTCCACTCGTGACATATTGATTTTTGTATATCATTCTTTGCCCGAGTTCTGTATAGACTTCTATCTCCAATCTATCTGAAAAATCTTTAATATCTAGATTGATAAAATCTGAAGCGGGGTTAGGGTATATCAAGATTCTAGTTCCAACTTCAAACTCTGCAATACCCAATGAAGAAACAGTGACTGTTTTAGAGTATTGACTTACTCCACAAATATTCTCCGCTTCTAGAGTAATATTATAAGTACCGTCTAGATCATATATGTGTGTTGGATTATCATCCATTGAAGTGTTTCCATCACCAAAAGACCACAAATAATAATCTGCTTGTAACGAAGAATTAGTTAGTGTTACCTCGAGGTTCGACTCAGTGGATTCAAAATCAGTATACGGAACTTCTTTTTGCTCAACGTAGATAGTATCAGCATCAGTACACTGGCCATCTTGAGCTGTTAACCAATAAACACCTCCTTGATCAATAGACCTTTGACTCGCTGAACTTCCATTATCCCAAAATTGAGTACCTGAGTTTGTAATCTGTGGACTAATTACGATTACATCACCAACACAAATAACTGTATCATCAACTAATTGAACCGATACATCTTTAAATTCAACTGAAATCTCATCTGAACTCTGACAGCCATTTCCATCTGTAACTGTAACTGCATACGTACCAGTCTGATCAACCATCAAATGACTTTGAATATTATTATTTGACCATTGGTATGATGAAAATGTTCCTGGAGATAGAGATGCATTATCTACATTACAAAAAACAGTATCTAAACCTAAGTTGGGATTTGGTAAAGGATTATATGACAAAGTAATTGTGTCGGAATTGATGCATCCATCACCATCAGTTATTGTAACATATAAAACATCCTCATGATTATAGGTTAGAGAGCTGCCCGTGTCACCTGAACTCCATTGATAAGTGTAGCTAGGGTTAGCATATTCAATAACAAAATCATCACCTTGACATACTGCTGAATCTATTATGGAATATGAAACAGTAGGTAATGACACTTCATCAACATAAACGGTATCTAAATATAGACAAGCATTGGTATCCTCAACTTGAACTACATACGTTCCTTCTCGATCAACAACAATATTTTTGTCTCCATTAATTGAAGATCCATTATACCATTGAACGGATTCATAGTTAGAATCAACAGCAAGTGCGGTTGACTCACCCTCACAAAAACTAACATTTGCAGGTAAGAGATTATTTGGATGTGGGTAATTTGAAACATTTACAGTATCATATCCTTTACATCCATCTTGGTTTGTAACCTCTAAAAAGCGGGAGACAACACGACCTACACATTTAATGCTGCCGTCAATGTCATCACC
>CAJWSQ010000111.1 GCA_913045895.1 uncultured Flavobacteriales bacterium
AAACTAGTTCCCCACAGATCAACCAACTTTGGATTAGACAAACAAAAGTTTTTAGGTGACGGTGTTGTAACTGGTTACGGAACTATCAACGGACGTTTGATCTATGTTTTCTCGCAAGACTTTACCGTTTTAGGTGGGTCTTTAGCTGAAGCACATGCTGAAAAGATTTGTAAGATCATGGATCTTGCCATGAAAAATGG
Source organism: uncultured Flavobacteriales bacterium (assembly GCA_913045895.1). Classification (GTDB taxonomy): domain Bacteria; phylum Bacteroidota; class Bacteroidia; order Flavobacteriales_G; family Salibacteraceae; genus UBA6049. The sequence goes on from CAJWSQ010000111.1 coordinate 201, forward strand.
TGCTCCAGTTATCGGATTGAATGATTCGGGTGGTGCACGTATTCAAGAAGGCGTGGTTTCATTAGGTGGATACGCAGATATCTTTTACCGAAATACCCTTTCATCAGGAGTTATCCCTCAGTTGAGTGCTATCATGGGACCATGTGCCGGTGGTGCCGTTTATTCTCCAGCATTAACAGATTTTATCTTGATGGCTGAGAATACATCATACATGTTTGTAACAGGTCCAAACGTAGTTAAAACCGTAACTCATGAAGAAGTTACATCTGAAGAGTTGGGTGGAGCAATGACGCACGCTTCTAAATCAGGTGTTACACATTTTACAGCTCCTAATGAGGTTGCTTTAATTAATCAGTTGAAACAATTGATCAGTTACATGCCTCAAAACTGTGAGGAAGATGCTCCAGTTTATCCTTATGAAGCTGGTGAAGAAGTTCGAAAAGCATTAAACGATATTATTCCTGATAATCCAAATCAACCATACGATATCCGTGATGTAATTCATGAGGTGATTGACACTGATTCATTCATGGAAGTGCATAAAGATTATGCTGAAAACATAGTGGTTGGGTTTGCTCGTTTGGGTGGTAGATCAATTGGTATTGTCGCAAATCAGCCAGCTGTTTTAGCGGGTGTTTTAGATATCAACTCTTCTAAAAAAGGAGCACGTTTTGTTCGTTTTTGTGATGCATTCAACATTCCTCTATTGGTATTTGAAGATGTGCCTGGTTTCTTACCTGGAACAGATCAAGAGTGGAATGGAATTATATCAAATGGAGCTAAATTGTTATTTGCATTTAGTGAAGCTACAGTTCCTCGGATCACTGTGATTACAAGAAAAGCATACGGTGGTGCATATGATGTAATGAACTCTAAGCACATTGGTGCAGATATGAATTATGCTTGGCCAACTGCCGAAATTGCAGTAATGGGAGCAAAAGGAGCTGCAGAGATTATCTTCAGAAAAGAGATTGCAGAAGCATCAGATTCAGAAGCTAAGTTGAAAGAAAAAGAAAATGAATATGCTGAGATGTTTGCACATCCGTATAGAGCTGCTGAACGTGGTTACATCGATGAGGTAATTGTTCCTGAAAATACCCGTAAAAAATTAATCAGTGCATTTAAAATGCTTGAAAACAAAGCGGTTGTTCTTCCTAAAAAGAAACACGGAAATATTCCATTATAAGATGGTTTCCATTCTATAATTCACAATAGGAGTAATGTTTATAGCATTGCTCCTTTTTTGTTTTAACCCAGAATTTTTCTTTGTTAAGAGCTTTATTATACTTTTATCTCGATAACCCCAAAAGTCTATGTTTTTAAGGCACCTTTTAACGGTAACGTTATTTTCTCTCAGTATTTGTATTCAAGCTCAAGTAGCAGATTCGTTACGTAGAGTTGCTGAAAACTCTAGCGGATATGAATCACTAGAGGCGTGGTACAACTTTGGTGTTTATCAGAAAAGCGTAAACCCTGATGATTTACTACTGGCGGCTAAAAAAATTGAGGCATTATCTGTAGCAGACACTTCTTTTAGAGCTGTTATGCTCAGGGCATCAGCTTACTATAGTCAAGCAAAATATGATCTGGCATTAAAAACTTGTAAAGAAGGTGAGAAGAAGGCTTTAAGAGCTAACAATGAAAGAGCTTTAGTTGATCTTAGGCATACCAGAGGCATTGTTTACTTAGTACAAGGTAGTTATAGTATTGCTGAGTCTCTAGCGGAGCAAAATCTACAGTTGGCTGATTCAATAGATTACCTCGATGGTCAGGGGAATTCAAGGCTATTATTGGGTAATATCTACAACAAGAAAGGTGAGCCGGAATTAGCTCTCAAACAGGCTGATTTAGCCCTTCGGCTATATTCAGAAATGAATGATGAGTCTGGTATAGCTACTTCCTACAAGCTTATTGGAAATACGCATTTATACAAAGGCGATTATGCCAAGGCCTTAGAGGTATATTTAAAGGCTGCGAAACTGCAATCAGACCCCAATGAAGTAAGTGAGTTAGCTAGTATTTATGTGAATATTGGAGTGATACACGAAGAGTTGGGGAATATATCCCAATCCGAATCCTATTTACTAAAGAGTAAGCAAATCAGGCAAGAAATTGGTGATTATTCGGGTACTGCAGGGGCTCTTATTTCTCTGGGGAATTTATGGGTAGAAACAAGGCCAACTAGAGCAAAATCATACTACGATGAGGCACTTCAGATATACAGTCAGAATGGTGAGTTGAATGGCTATGCCCAAGCTTTAAACAATGTTGGTAATACGTTTTATTGGAGTGGAGATTACGAGCAATCTTTAGAATATAGTTTACAAGCTTTAGAGATAAATGAGAAAACTCAAAATCAGCATGAAATAGCTCTGGTGTACAACAATATTGGGTACTCGTACATGAAACTTAAGCAAAGGGATAAGGCTATTTCATACTTTACTAAAAGCTTAAAGAAGTCTCGTGAGATTAATGATAAAACACTAATCGGTAATGCTCTTATTGGATTAGGTGATGGGTATGAAGAGTTTGGTGAATTTGAAAATTCTGTCAAATACAGAAACAACTACATCCTTTTTAAAGATTCCATTATTTCAGAAAATACGGCAATCAAGGTTCAAGAATTAGAAGCCAAATACGAATCTGAAATCAAAGAGCAACAGATTAACCTTCTTACAAGAGAGCGAGAATTACAAGAAATTAAAATTGAACGTCAAGAAGCTCAAATTATCAAACATCGTTCTCAAATCGTTTTCTTCATTTCATTCTTATTTATGTTCGTTTTGGCTGGTTATGGTAGCTACAGAAGGTTGAGGTTGAAGAAACAAAAAGAAATTCAAGAAGTAATTATAAGCGAACAGCGCAAAGGTTTAAAGGCCGTTATTAATGCTACTGAAACTGAAAGAAAACGCATAGCCAGAGATTTGCATGATGGTGTTGCGCAAACGCTATCGGGTCTACATTTAGCATTCAATAAATTTTGGAGTGAGATTAATTTCGATTCCAGAATGCAAGAAGAAAGGTTTAAGCAATCGGTTGAATATTTAGATGAAGCCTGTGCTGAAATTAGAAGTCTATCTCATCAAATGATTCCATCAGCATTACTCAAGCTGGGTATTATTCCAGCAATTGATGATATGCTTTCTAAGTCTATTTCTCATTCTAGTTTACGTTATAGTTTCGAGTATTTTGGAATTAAACGTGAAGAGCGTTTAGATGAAAAATTCGAAATCAATATCTTTAGAATTGCTCAAGAATTGGTGAATAATGTGATCAAACACAGTGGAGCTAAAAACGTAAGAATTCAGTTAATCAAAGATAAAGATGAACTGGTTTTTATGGTTGAGGATGATGGTGTAGGAATAGAAGCTGAAGATTTAGAAAAGGGGATAGGTTTGACCAATATCAAAGGGCGTATTCACTCTTTAGATGGTAGCTTATCTATGGAAAAGGGAACTAAAAACGGATTGTTAGTTACTATTAGAATTCCTGTAAATTCTGATGAAGCCAATTAAACTCATAATAGCTGATGATCATCATTTGATTCTTCAAGGGTTAGTCACCATTTTTGAAGATCATAATGATATTGAAGTGATCGCTGAAGCCTCTAATGGTTTAGAACTTGTAAACTACGTTGAGGCCTTAAAACCCGATGTAATAATGGTTGATTTGGATATGCCTGTTATGGATGGATTTACTGCTATTCAAAAAATCAGAGAAAAAGGTTTTGGGTGTAAAATCCTCATGCTGTCTATGCATCAAGAGCGATCTTTAATTGCTAATGCGATGGAAATTGGCGCTGATGGCTATCTACTAAAAACAGCCGCTCCAGATGAAATAATTAATTCAATTCATGCAGTATTAGAGGGTAAAAAAGTCTTCTCAGCCGATCTAACTATGTCTTTATTAACTTCCAATTCGAGTGCGACATCAAATCAAAGTTCTGAATTGGAAAACCTCACGCAGCGCGAGAAAGAGATAATTGCGTTGGTTGCTCAAGGAAAAAGTAATAAAGAAATAGGAGAGCAATTATTTATCAGTCACCGAACCGTTGATACTCATCGCACCAATTTGATGAAAAAGATAGATGTAAACAACGTTGCAGGTTTAATTCGTTGGGCAATAGACAACGGTTTAGCATAATCCTTTTTAAATATAGCCTTAACATCTGCATAAAAGAGGGTAAACCTCATTGTTGGACATTTGCGCTTTTCCAAACAACAATGATGTCTATACTTACGCGCTCCTTCAAATCAAACTACCTTAAAGTTATTTCTTTTGTTATTTTAATTGTTTGCCTAACAGCTCTTCATTTCAGTTTCACAAAGGTTGAAATCAATCAACAACAAATGGCAAATGAGTATTTTGACTCATTCATCGAGCGTGTTAATCATTTGAATGCCGCTTCAATTCAATTTAAAGACGATAAACTTTCATTAGATCAACTTCAAAAGGAGGTTTTAGAAACTAGAAAGGCCTACAAAAAGATTGAGTTTATAATTGAGTACAGATATCCATCTTTTGCCGAAGAGCATATAAATGGAGCGCCTTTGCTTCATATAGAGAAGACAGAGTCTGGAGCGTATATTTTAACGCCAGAAGGACTGCAAACAATTGATGAAATGGTTTTCTCAGGCGAATATTTTGATAAAAATGCGCTATTTGAGTTGACTCAGATGCTTATGAATGAAGCTAATTTGTTGGCTTCTGGATTTCATGCAAAGCCGATTTCAAAAATGGATTTAATTGAATCTATAAGACTTGAGTTGGTTCGCATTTTTACTTTGGGATTAACTGGGTTTGATACGCCTGGTTCACTCAATGCTCTGGAAGAATCTAGAGTAGCATTTGGTTCAATGTTCGATTTTTTAAAGCCAATTCTGAGTGAAGATCAAACTAAAAGAATAGCTCCTATTTTTGATAGAGCACAGCAAATGTTCAAACAGAACAAAGACTTTGAATCTTTCGATCGGTTAACCTTTTTGGTTGAGGTAATTGAGCCTCTATATCAAGAGTTAAATATTGTTCAGTCTGGGATGCACGATGACAGGCTTGTCAAAAATGCAATGGGTTGGAATTCAAAAAGTACACACATTTTCGCAGACGATTTTCTTAATCCCTATCAGTATACCGCATTAACAGAGTCTCAAAATTCAGTTGAGTTAAAAGAATTAGGTCAAAAATTCTTCTTCGATGCTTCATTAAGTTCAAACGGGAAAATAAGTTGCGCAAGTTGTCACAATCCTAACCTAGCTTATACCGATGGTCAGGCAAAATCATTATCCTCAGTTGAGGGGAAAACAGTTGCTCGCAATGCTCCAACTTTAATGAATGCAGTGTATTCTGATCGTTATTTTTATGATTTAAGAGCCTTTAGTTTAGAGCAACAAGCAGAGCATGTTATTTACAATCACATGGAGTTTAACACAAGTTACAACGAGATTGTAGATAAGATTAATCAAAATTCAAATTATACTGCAACTGTTAAAGAGCTATTTGGTTCTAAGGAAATCAACCGTGAGAATTATAGCAGAGCGTTGGCATCTTATGTTATGTCTTTAAGATCATTCAACAGCCCTTTTGATCAATATGCACGAGGTGAATTACAAGAATTAGATCAAGATGTGAAAGACGGTTTCAATCTATTTATGGGAAAAGCCAATTGTGGAACATGTCATTTTGCTCCCACTTTTGCTGGTTTGGTACCTCCTTTTTATCGCAAAAACGAAAGTGAAATATTAGGTGTTTTAAAAGATCCTAAATCTGATGAACCAGAACTTGACGATGATTTTGGTAGAAACCACAATAGAGTTGTGAGTGAATCTGCGTGGATTTACGATCGATCGTTTAAAACTTCAACAGTAAGGAATGTTGAATTATCAGGTCCGTATTTTCACAACGGGGCGTATTCCTCTCTTGAAGAAGTTGTTGAGTTTTATAACAACGGTGGTGGACTTGGATATGGTTTAGAAGTTAAAAATCAGACTCTTTCGGGAGATTCGCTACATCTCAATGAAGCAGAACAAAAAGCACTTATTGCTTTTATGCATTCTCTCACAGATAATCCATTCACATATTAAGCATCCAGTCATGAAAAAGTTTTTATTGTTATTGCTCTCTACTTGCTTATATTTAGTTGGTTCTGCTCAAATTAAGGTGCTTGATGGTGAGCGAGTGTATACCTCTGTTGAAGATGCTTTACAGGCAGAACGTGCTACTCTTTTGAATTTAAGAGACAAGCACATGTTTCATGTTGATACGAATATCAAACAATTACAAGAGCTTCGTTTTTTAAGCCTCCACAGGAATAATTTCGAATCATTAGATGAGTCTATTTTTGAGTTAGTTAATTTGGAAGATTTGAATTTAAGAACCAATCAACTGGTTACTATTCCAAGTTTAATAGGTAACTTAACTCATCTTGAACGTTTGAATTTAGCAAAGAATAATCTGGCTAAACTTCCTGCCGAAATGGGACAGTTAGAAAACTTGAAATACCTTCATTTAGCAATTAACAACCTCATTACATTCCCTGAAGAAATGAGTGGATGTAAGAAATTAGAAGTAGTTGATTTGCAAAACAATCAGTTCGCTTATCTGCCATCATCTCTTGCTAAACTCAAAAAACTCAAAAAACTCGATTTATCAAATAACCAGTTTCATGAGTTTGATATTGATTTTACACAAATCAAGAACTTAGAAGAGCTCAATTTAGAGAATAATTTCATCCAAGAATTGCCAAATCAAATTGGAGAAATGAAGCATCTTACAACCTTAATGTTAAGTAATAATCAGATAGAGTCTATTCCTGATGAGCTTCTTTCAATGAAAAAGTTAGAAGTGCTTTTGTTGTCAAATAACAAGCTTCAGAAACTACCCGAAGATCTTTCTAGAATGAAGCGTTTAAAGACGTTAATTGCTATTAATAATTCATTTAGTGATGAAGAAAAAGCAAGGATCAAATCTGCTCTTCCAAATTGCAAAGTGTACCTGTAGTCTGCCCTAATTAAATGTTAAACAACCTCTAATGAGCTAAAACTCGTTAAAAGTGATTATTTTCATGGATTCAATTTAAATCCAATTCACATGAAAAAAATTGCTTCTTTATTTACAATTTCTTTTGCTGTTTTGCTTTTGGCATTTGCACCTGCTGAAAAATTGCAGATTGGCGACACCAGTCCAGCGTTAAAATTTAATGTTCAAGATTTTGGTGGGAATGAATCTCAACTAAGTTCATATGCTGGAGAAAATGGTTTATTAGTTGTATTCTCTTGTAACACTTGTCCTTTTGTTGTAGCATGGGAAAATAGATACAACGAAGTTTACGAAGCAGCCAGAAAAGCTGGTGTAGGTATGGTTCTTTTGAATTCTAATGAAGCATTTAGAGCTGAAGAAGATTCTCCTGAAAATATGCGTTACCATGCTGATGATAAAGCCTACTTAGCTCCATATTTAGTTGATCCGAATCATAAAGTTGCCGATGCATTTGGAGCAAAAACAACTCCACATGTTTTCCTATTCGATTCAGATATGAAATTGGCTTATAAAGGAGCAATTGATGATAATCACAAAGACAAAGATGCAGTTGAGCACACTTATTTAAAAGATGCTCTTGCTAGCATTGCTTCAGGCGGTAACATTGAAGTACAAGAAACTAAAGCTTTAGGATGCAGCATTAAAAGAGTGAAAAAATAATCAACTCTTCTAACATACATCAACATTAAAAGCACTCCATTTGGAGTGCTTTTTTTTGTCAACTAATGTTGTTCTCTAAGTTTTTTGGTAGCGCCAACGGCTACTCCAGCAATAGCTAACAATACAATTCCTCCATCAATTGGAGCCATTGGTGTTGTGTTACCAGATCCTGGTGGAGGTGGTGGTGCAAAACAAGGTGTAGAAATCATTAAGGCTAAAATCGCTAATAACTTAAGCCGGCTCATATCAAAGTATTTTTCTTTGGTTGATAATAACCGGGGAAAAGGCATTTTAAGGGAATGCCCAAAAGGAGAGAAAAGGATTAATGTTGCAAATATAGGGCACTGTAATTAATCAGGCGTTTAAAACAATGTGCAGTTTTTAATAATTGATTGTTAATTAAAAAGTTTTTGTTGAATGATTTCAGGCTGAATTCTTGATACAATCTTTTTTCTTTGTCCAAAATTTGAAGGTATGAATGTTTTGGTTCTTGGCTCTGGTGGAAGAGAGCATGCAATTGCAGATAAGCTTAAGAATAGCGATAGTGTAACTAATGTTTTTATTGCACCAGGTAATGCAGGTACTTTGAGTGTAGGTGAGAATATAGCTGTATCTGTAAACGATTTTGATGCTATCAAGGAAATCGTACTTTCAAAGTCGATAGAAATGGTAGTAGTTGGCCCTGAAGATCCACTTGTAAATGGTATTGTAGATTATTTCGAAGCTGACTCTCAACTAAACGAAATCGCAATTATTGGTCCTTCTAAAGAAGCTGCTCAGCTTGAAGGGTCAAAAGATTTTGCTAAAGTCTTCATGGAAAACCACCAAGTTCCAACTGCACAATACAAAACATTTACCTCTAATAACATTGAAGCGGGCTATTCCTTCCTTGAGTCGCTTAAAGCCCCTTATGTTCTTAAAGCTGATGGATTAGCTGCAGGAAAGGGAGTTTTAATAATTGATGATTTAGAAGAAGCCAAGTCGTCTTTGGCAGATATGCTTTTGAACGAAAAATTTGGAGCGGCTAGTTCTCAGGTTGTGATTGAAGAGTTTTTGAGCGGAATTGAATTATCAGTTTTTGTTTTGACAGATGGAAAAGATTATTTGATTCTTCCTGAAGCCAAAGATTATAAACGAATTGGAGAGGGTGACACGGGTTTGAATACAGGTGGTATGGGCGCTGTTTCACCTGTTCCTTTTGCTCAAGGTGATTTCCTTAAAAAAGTGGAAGATCGTGTTGTTAAACCAACGATTGAAGGATTTAAGAAAGAGAATTTCAACTACAAAGGTTTTGTGTTTATCGGTTTAATGAATGTAGATGGAGACCCTTACGTAATTGAGTACAATGTAAGAATGGGTGATCCTGAGTGTCAAACAATTTTACCAAA
>CAJWSQ010000112.1 GCA_913045895.1 uncultured Flavobacteriales bacterium
TCAGCTTGAAGTTTTTCTGTATTTGCTTCCATATTGATTGAGATTTATTGACTTATACGTCAAAGTTTAATGTCACTTTTTCTGTTTTAGGTCGAGATTGACAAGACAAAATCAACCCTTTTTCCAATTCGTCTGGCTCTAATGCATAGTTGATTTCCATATCAACTTCACCTTCTTCTACTTTACACACACATGTGCTACATACACCACCTTTACAAGCGTATGGAAGATCTAAACCTTGATTGAAGGCTACATCTAAAATAGATTCATCAGAGTTGTAAGGAATTACTGTGCTATGACCATCTAATTGGATAGTAATTTCACTTTTTGCTTTAACCTTAGGTTTTGCTTTTACATGATCTCCGCCTAATTTACCTACTGGAGATGTAAACAACTCTAAGTGTACTCGCTCGCTAGGAACACCCATTTTCTCAAGTGTTTCTTTTACCAACAACATCATTGGCTCAGGCCCACAAGTGAAAAATTCGTCTACTTCTTTTACATCGTAGAAATAGCTAGCAAACTCAGTCATTTTTTCAGCATCAATGCGACCATTGTATAAGTCTGCATCAACACGTTCTTCATTTAAAATGTGGTGAACACTAAAACGACCTACGTATTTGTTTTTGAGTGCTTCCAACTTTTCTAAGAAGATAATCGAGTTGGTTTTGCGGTTTCCGTAAAACAACATAACCTCACTTTTAGGTTCGGTACGTAATGTTGTTTCAATAATCGAGATGATTGGTGTGATACCACTACCCGCTGCAAACGCTACATACGTTTTTTCGTTTGCCGGATCTAAAGGAACGTTGAATCTTCCAGTTGGAGGCATTACGTCTAGCAAAGCGCCAGCTTCTAAAACCTCGTTAGCGAATGTAGAAAAACGACCGCCTTCTACTTTTTTCACTGCAACTTTCAATTCTTCATCTAACGGACAAGAGCAAATCGAATACGATCTACGTGTGTCTTCTCCATTGATTTCGCTTCTTAAGGTGATGTGTTGCCCTTGGGTAAACTTGAATTGTTCTTTCAAATCATTGGGCACATCAAAGGTAAGAACAACCGACTCATCTGTTGGATGCTCTATCGATGCTACTTTTAATGAATGAAATTTCGCCATACACTAATTGTTAATTATGCAAAACTAATAGTCATTAGTTTTTAGGTCAAAAATTTTTTCGCTCTTCAGCGAATGGTTTAAATATACTATAAATTCTTATTCTTCAAAATTCCGTTGAGTATTAATGATTTAACACTCACTTCTAATTCGATGCGGTTAAAAGAATGGTATTTAGCAGTCCAGGCGTAAAGTGAACGTAATGAGGAGAGAATCATGAAGCGCATTAAGTTGATTTCCGTTTCAACTAAATCGCCTTCATCTATACTATTAACGAGAATCGATTGAAAATCGTTATCGTATTCGTCTCTCAGCTTTACATATTTGGTTCGATCAGCTTTTTCTAGATGCACCCACTCGTTTAACATGAGCGCCATAGCATCTGGGTTTTTAAGCGTTAATTCGATATGCAAAGAAATTAAACGCTCCAGTTTTTGCAAAGCTTTTTCAGACGATGATTTAATTTCTTGCATCCGATCTGAAAACTCTTGTGCGTTGGTTAACAGGAGCGTAGATAAAATCTCGTTTTTAGATTTGATGTGATTATACAAGCTCGGACCTTCAATGCCAATTTCTTGAGCAATTGATTGTAGCGTTGTGCCTTTGAAACCGTTTTTATGAAACAGCTTAGCTCCTGCTATCAAAATCTGTTGCTTGCGCGAGTATAAACCCTTATCAATATCCATTGGTATGCCTAATGTATAAGCCATCGAGATTACGGAAACATTATCAGTTAAACAATTATTTACTAGAATTAATTCTTATTCTGTTATTGGGTTCTTTTATAAATTCACTCTCAAACCTCCGTACACGACCATATTAGGTGCTGCTTCATAATAGCGCCCACCATAGGCATTGATACGGATGTTATCAGCGTATTTTGTCTGGAAAATGTTGTTCACACCAACGTAAGGCTGAAATTGAATTCCCCACTTTTCAAGTGTATACTTTACAGATGCACTTGTTATGTTTTTAGGGTCTTGAGATTCACTATTGTCGTTATCAACATAAATCTGTCCTAAAACTTGATTTTGTACATCAACATTGAAATGTTTCAATACTTGAACCATTAAATGAAAATTACCTTGGAAATTAGGTAAACCAGGCAAGAAATTACCATTGTAGCTTTCACCTTCTTCAACAAAATCGGTGAAAGTAAAGTCATAAAACGCCCAGTTTGCAGAAGCTTTAATGGTTTTAGTAAACGGATAATTGATAAACAATTCAACCCCTCTACGTTGTGTTTCGCCTACGTTTCTGTAAAAATCTCTTCCTTGAAACGCTTCTATTTGATACGGCAATAATTCATCAACAGACTCAATGTAGAAAGCAGAAACTTGGAACATACTTTTATCAAACAAGTATCCTTTTAACCCTGCTTCATAGTGCGTAGCAGATTGTGCTTTTAAACTCTCATTGAATCCGCTACCATCAGGATTGTTTGATAGCTCATTCAAAGTTGGTGTTTCAAAGCTGGTTGAGTAGTTTACAAATACCATTTTAGATGGAGTAATGTTATACCCTAACCCAGCTGAATAGTTGATATTATCTAAGTTAGTTGAACCTGACCCATCACCATCAGAAAGTCTTTTATCTTCAACTTCAATTCTATTTAAATCGTATCTAACTGCAGCATTTAACACCCACTTGTTGTAAGTGAAATCTGTTGCCAAATAACCAGCTGCATTAGAGAATAATTCATCTTGATACAAGGTTTGGTCACCAACCTCACCATCTAAATTATCAAATCGTTCACGCAAATCTTGTTGAGAAGACAACTCATAACCAGCCTGCCATTGCCATATCACTTCTTTTAAATTAAACTTTCCAGAAAGTGAAGTACCGTGCCCGTAGAAATTTCTCCCTAAATCAATTACACCACTATTTTCATAGGGTTGAAAGCTGAAAAAATCTCTATTCGCATAAAAAACATACGAGTTTAGTCGCAAACGATTTGACAGATTAGATGTAAAACGCAATGAGGTTTTTAACTTACTTATTGCTTCGCCAGCATTGTAGTTAATGTTTGCATCACGAGCTGAAGATGGATCATCCGTGTATTGATCATAATTTACACCACCCGGATCATCAGCCTGAGGACTATCCATGTAATTTACAATAGCTTCTAGTTTGCTATTTTTAGATAATTCTTGAATCACTCGAAGATTTACGTTGTTTGATAGATACCCAGAATTCTGCCTGTATCCATCACCTTGGTAGTGATTTCCATGAACAATGATTAACGTTTTATTGAGCTTTACCCCAGCAGTAAACTGATGTTGCTGTCCGTTGAAAGATTGAAACTCTGTACCTAAACGAGCAAAATATTTTTTGTCTTCAAAAGCACTTGCATCTAGGGTTGAGATATTGATTACCCCACCTGATGCATTACCATAAAGTGCTGCCGAACCGTTGTTTAGCACTTCAATATTTTCTATAATTCCTAAGTTGATGTTGTCTGTTTGTCCCTGTCCGTCTGTTGTAGTCTCAGGAATTCCATCAACAATAATTTTAACTCCACGAACTCCGAATTGAGCTCTTGAACCAAAACCACGAATAGAAATTCGTAAATCTTGAGCTTTGTTGTTTACGTTTAAACTGAATACACTTGGACTTTCTACCAAGTATTCTTGCAAGCTATTTTGAGCTTGTTGATCTTTAGATTCAGGCTTTATATAGTAACTGGATGTTGTAGACTGCATCCAGGTTTTTTCAATTTTAGTTGATTGGATAGTTACTGGTTTAAGGTGAATGAGGTTAGTATCATTGGTGGTTTGTGCCAATGAGAAGTATGGTGTTAAGCAAGCGGCTAATAATACAACTGAATAGATGGAGTTTTTTAGAGTTCGATTTTGGGTACGCTTGTTATTCATTGTTGTATTTTAAAGTAAGATGCCCACTAAACAAATGTATTTACATACAGTTCAGTGGACATCTCAGATATATAATTGATTCTAACTAATCTGCTTATTCAGCAGCTTCTGCTTGTGAAGCAGCAACTTGATCTGCCATAGCTTGAATAAACGCTTGGATTTTAGTAACCTCTTCGTCATTCAATTTGCCAGTAAAGTCAGGCATACCTAAATCTTTCTTAACACCACCTAAAACATATTGGTGAATGTTATCGATTACAGCTTTAGGAGCGTAACCTAGGTTAGGAATTACACCACCTTTATCAACTGCAGGAACACCGTGACAGAAAATACATCCTGATACATAAAGTGCAGCACCTTCTTGAACATCAGCTGGGTCGTATTCAACACCTTGAACTAATTTCAATTCTGGATCATCAGCAACTTTAGGCATTGGCTTAGTACCACCAATTGCAAAAGTGTATACTTTACCGTAGTTCACTTTATTAGTGAATTTAGATAACAAACCAATGATACCACCGTAACCTACAGGAATTGATACGTATTGCGTACCATCAACTTCGTAAGTAACAGGAGCAGCAACAACACCAGTACCTGTTTTTACTTCCCAAAGTTTTTCACCATTAGTTGCGTTGTAAGCTACAAAGCGACCATCAGCAGTACCTTGGAATACTAAGTTTCCAGCAGTAGTAACAGTACCACCATTCCATGGAGCACCTAAGTCTACTTTCCATGCAGCTTCTTGTTTCACTGGATCCCACGCTAATAAGTGTCCGAAAGGAGCAGTTTTAGGAGGAACGCCAGGAGCCATAATACCTAAGTTAAATCCAGGTTTTGTGTGCGGACGACCGTCTTCTGAATTGTGGTAAGACCAACCTTCATCATCAGCCATCATGAAAGGAATACCATGAGCTGGAATGTATACTAAACCAGTGTTTGGATTGTAAGACATTGCATGCCAGTTATGAGCACCAAATGGTCCAGGAATTGCTTCGTAGTTACCCGTATCGTATTTCGCAAATTCATTTACGATTGGACGACCGTTTTCATCATAACCTTTAGCCCAGTTTACAGAAACGAAGTTTTTAGCTGAAATGAACTCACCATTGGTACGATCAATGATAAAGAAGAATCCATTTTTAGGAGCGTGCATTAATACTTTACGCTTTTCGCCATCTAACTCAAGATCTGTAACAATGATTTGTTGTGCAGATGTGAAATCCCAGAAATCACCAGGAGTTTCTTGATAGTGCCATTTGTATGAACCATCATCAGCATCTAATGCTACAATTGAAGATAAGAATAAGTTATCACCACCTTCAGGAGAACGTTGACGTTGGTTCCAAGGAGTACCGTTACCAACACCTACATAAATCATGTTTAATTCAGGATCGTAAACGATTGCATCCCACATAGTACCACCAGCACCAAACTCCCAATACTTAGAACTTGGATCCCAAGTTTTAGCAGCCATTTCTAATTCTGGTTGCTCGTATGGTTTGCTTGGATCGCCAGGGATAGAGTAGAATCTCCAGCTTTGCTCACCTGTTTCAGCATCGTAAGCAGTAAGGTAACCACGTACACCGTACTCACCACCACCGTTACCAATTAAAACATTCCCTTTAATTACACGAGGCGCACCTGTAATGGTGTAATCTTTAGATTGATCTACTGTTACTTTTTCCCAAACTACTTTACCAGTAGCTGCATCTAAAGCAAACAAACGACCATCAAGAGAAGCGAAATATACTTTTCCTTTATAAACAGCAACACCACGGTTTACAACATCGCAACATGCTTTGCGACCTGTTTCACCTGGTACTTCTGGATCAAACGACCAGATTCTTTCACCTGTTCTTACGTCAATAGCGTGAACGATACTCCAAGAAGCAGTAACGTACATAATACCATCAACAACTACAGGAGTTGCTTCAACACCACGATTTGATTCAAGATCGTACTCCCAAACCAATCCTAGGTCTTTAACATTTTCAGTTGTAATTTCATTCAATTTACTGAATCGAGTTTCAGAGTAACTAGCTCCGTAGCTCAACCAGTCTTTTGAATTGTCTTGAGCATTTACTAAAGCCTGGTCATCAACAGCGTTGGTTACTTCTTTGATGAACTCAGGACTTCCTTTAGCAACTTCTTTTTTCTCTGGTGCATTTCCTCCACATGAGTATGCAAAAACAGTTAAAAGAAGAGCCGAGATTTTCACCGTTCCGTTATTGGCTAACTGGGTGAAAAGATGAGGTCTTTTTTCCATATTTCTACTATTAATCAGGTTAACTTAAATAGCAGGTATCTGCGGTAGTTTGTATTGATAATTAATTGACTATACTGTTTCAGGAGTACGTAAATCAACGATACGTTGTGTTTTACCTCCTTGACTCATTGGAATTTCACCTGGATTTTTCAATACAACATCCATGGATAAACCAATTGAGTTTTTAATGCGTTTAGAGAATTGCTGTGCTAATGCAGGATCTGCAGCATCAACACCTTTTTGCACCTCTACATGAACTTCAACAGAATCCATAATACCTTTTCTCAAAACATGAAGTTGGTAATTTGGTTCTAAGAAATCAATTTTACTAATCACCTCTTCTACTTGAGTGTGGAAAAGGTTAACACCACGAATGATAAGCATATCATCAGCACGTCCTTTAATTGTAGACATTTTGATGTGAGTACGCTTTTCACTTTTATCGTAGTAGATTGAACAAATATCGTTTGTCCAGTAACGAAGAACTGGAAACGCTTCTTTAGTAAGAGCTGTAAATACCAATACACCTTCTTCTCCGTACGGAAGAGGTTCACCCGTATCTTTATCAACTACTTCTGGGTAGAAATGATCTTCCCAAATATAGCTTCCTGTTCCTTTTTCTTCAAAATCTTCTTGGGCTACACCAGGACCAATAATTTCACTTAATCCGTAAATATTGGTAGCTGTAACATCTAATCCAGTTTCAACTTGTGCTCTAACAGCTTCTGTCCAAGGCTCAGCTCCCAAAACTGCATACTTAAGATTAAGATCTTTGGTATCTACACCCGCTTTTACACATGCATTAGCAATAGTTTGCGCGTAAGATGGCGTACAACAAATCATATCAGGTTTAAAATCCTGAAGAATGGTTAATTGACGCTCAGTCATGCCTCCGGAAACCGGAATTACAGCCATACCTAATTTGGTAGCCCCACCATGAATACCCAAACCGCCCGTAAACAAACCATAACCGTAAGCATTGTGCATGATCATTCCGGGTTTAGCTCCTGCGCACGCCAATGAGCGAGCAACTACTTCATCGAAAACATCCAAGTCGTTTTGAGTATAGCCTACCACAGTTGGCTTACCGGTAGTTCCACTGGAAGCATGAATTCTGCGTATATTATCCATAGGCTCAGCAAACAAGCCAAATGGGTAATGATCTCTTAAATCCGTTTTGTATGTGAATGGTAAATGTCTTAAATCTTCAACCGTTTTGATATCTCCCGGTTTCAAGCCCTTTTCGTCAAATTTCTTTTTATAAAAAGGTACTTTTTGATACACACGTTCTACCAACGAAGAAAGGCGTGCATTTTGCAATGCACGCAATTCATCTAACGGTAAAGTTTCTAACTTACTGTTATACATATTGATTGATTAAATATTAAAATACACAGCAGTTGATTAGGCTACTGTGTGGTAGCTTGCGAATATAATTAAGCAGTTACTGCTGCTTTTTTCACACTAATTACTTGAGGTTGGGTAACTGCTTTTAAGCCTTCTACACCAAACTCAACACCGTAACCTGAATCTTTAACACCACCAAACGGTACCATTGGGTGAATAGCTCCGTGTTGGTTAATCCATACAGTTCCGGCAACAATTTGTGCTGCTACTTGAGATGCTTGATCTAAATCATCACCCCAAACAGATGCACCTAAACCAGTTTCAGAATCGTTTGCTTTTACGATAGCTTCTTCAACTGTTTTATATTTTACGATTGGAAGTACAGGGCCGAATTGCTCCTCATCTACGATACGAACACCGTTATCTACATCACTAATTAAAGTAATTGGGTAGAAATATCCGTTGCCTTCCATTGGGCTTCCACCTCTTAAGATAGTAGCTCCATTAGCTTTAGCATCTTCTACTAAGTTAACAACTTTGTCGTATTGCATTTTGTTTTGGATTGGACCAAGAACGTTTCCTTCTTCCATTCCATTACCCATTGGAGATTGATCAGCAACTGCATTTAATGCTGCAACTGTTGCATCAAAGTCATCTTCGTGAACATACAATCTCTTAGCACATGCACAAGTTTGACCCATATTTAAGAATGCACCCCAGAACAAGTCGCCTGCTTTAGAAGCCACGTCTGTTCCTGGAAGAATGATAGCTGGATCGTTTCCCCCACACTCAAGAGTAAGGCGAGCCATATTTCCGCGTGAAGCTTCAATAATTCTACGACCAGTGCTGGTGCTACCGGTAAACATAATTTTGTCTACATCTTTGCTCTCTACTAATTGAGCACCAACTTTACCATCACCACTAACTGAGTTTAACACACCTGCAGGTAATACAGTATTCATGAGCCTAACCATTTCCAAAGTTCCAATCGGAGTGTATTCCGAAGGTTTAACTACAACGGTGTTACCAGCTCTTAATGCAGGAATGATTTGCCAAATAGCAATCATCAACGGCCAGTTCCAAGGTGCAATTGCTCCTACCACGCCAATTGGCTTACGATACATTTCGTCTTTGCGTGTTTCATCTTCAAATACCGTTTCAACCGGTAAGTCTAATGATGCAGGAACTTGAGTCCAACCAACGCAAGCTTGCATTTCAAACATAGAACCAGGACCAGACATCGGCTTACCTTGTTCTTTTGTAATCCATTCTGCTAAGTATGGTGTGTTATCTTCTAACACCTTAGCCACTTGCATTAAAATATCTTTTCTTTCTTGATCGGGTTTTGCAGCCCAAGTTTTTTGTGCTTGTTTTGCTGTAGCAATTGCCTCTTCTACTTCTGATGCCGTAGAATTTGGAGCAAGACCAATTACTTCACCTGTTGCAGGATTTTTAACCTCAAAAGTTGATTCTGAAGAAACGGCTTTACCGTTTATTAAAGTTTCGTAGCTCTTCATGATTTATAT
>CAJWSQ010000113.1 GCA_913045895.1 uncultured Flavobacteriales bacterium
ACCATCGTGACCGATGAAGAGATACTCACCATTACCTAAATCATCAGCAGAAGAGATGGCAAGAATACCATCGCCTTGAGCAGAAGTATTGTTAGAACCATCAGATGCTTGACCAATACCAATTACTTGATCGCCATGTGAAGCTTCGTATGCGTACAAGTCGTTAGAAATAGTGATTTGGTATTTTGCTGCCAAGTAGTTGTTTAGAATAGCAAATTCAGCTTCATTTAAAGCATCACGATAGATGATAACTTCAGCAATTTTACCTTTGTTGTAACGTGTATCGCCATAGTGGAACAATCCAATTAATACATCATTTGAGTAATCAGGAATTGAGATATTAGAACCTCCGCTACCTGCTGAAGCACCGTTTAAAAACAATTTTACGGAGTTGCTGCTCAATGCTGAGTTTACTCGTAACGCTTGAATGTTTTTACTGCCTACTGATATTGTAGAAGAGCCGCCATAAGTGCCATTGTTGACATAGCTGAATACTCTTCTGCCATTGTTGTGGTATAGCATCCAGGCCATTTGGTTGTTGTAACCATTACGTTTTCCAATGATACATGCAGGGTCTTGAGTTCCTGTTTCATAAACGGTTAACACCGAAAACTCAGATGCATTATCTAAAAGATCATTTCCCGAATCATCATCAGGGATAATAAGGTATTCATCGGACTGTCCTACAAAATCAATTGCATTTCTTCCGTTAATTGTGCCCAGTGTGGCTACACGGTTATTTGAACTTCTATTCGTGTCATGAGCATCAATACCGTTACCAGATTTATCAGCCCAAACAAAACCATCTGTTAGAGTTCCAGATAGATCGGAAGCATCTAACCATACAATATTTCTAGGTAAACCGCTTGAACCTGATCCATTGCCAATTCCGCCAGGACCAGTTTGAGCCAAGGTGAATAATGGTGTAAAAAGGAGAAAAAGGTTCAGCAAGGCTTTAAGATTACGTTGCTGCAACATTTTTAAAGTATTAGGTGTAACGAAAGTAAGCAGACGAATTTGTTTAAATACCATGATTTAAACAATCAATTAACAAAAACATGTTAAGATAGGTTTGTTCCCAAATTTTTAACTGAAAATGGGTGGATTAGATAGGTTTTATAACTTGCGTGCTGCATACGATATATCCTATGATTTCAAGAGATACAGACAAAAAGTTATTCCTGCTAGATGCTTATGCCTTAATCTACAGAGCATATTTTGCGTTCAGCAAAAATCCACGCATAAATTCAAAGGGTTTTAACACATCAGCCATATTTGGTTTTACAAATTCTTTGATTGACATCATCAAAAACGAACAACCTAGTCACATTGCTGTTGTTTTTGATCCTCCATCGCCCCCAAATAGAACCTTAGATTTTGAGGCCTATAAAGCCAATAGAGAAGACACTCCTGAAGATATTAAGCTTTCAGTTCCTTACATCAAACGTATTCTGGAGGCAATGAAAATCCCTGTGCTCATGGCAGATGGCTATGAAGCAGATGATGTAGTTGGGACGCTTGCGCTTCAGGCAGAAAAAGAAGGGTTTATCACATATATGATGACGCCTGATAAAGACTTTGGGCAGTTAGTCACAGAAAAAACATTCATGTATAAACCAGCCAGAATGGGTAATGCTGCTGAAGTATGGGGAATACCTGAAATCCGTCAAAAATTTGAGATTGAAAATACCAAACAGGTTATTGACATTCTCGGCCTTTGGGGAGATGCGGTTGATAACATACCTGGAGTTCCTGGTATTGGTGAAAAAACATCTAAAAAGTTGATCGGTAAGTATGGGAGTATGGAAAATCTATATGAACATCTTGACGATTTAAAAGGGAAGCAAAAAGAAAATCTAATCAACTTTAAGGAGCAAGCATTTATGAGCAAGATGTTGGCCACAATTATTGTTGATGCTCCAGTAGATTTTGATGCTGAATCTCTTGTTTTAGAAGATGCTGATGCTGATGCTTTGAAAGAAGTATTTAGCGAGCTTGAGTTTAGGAGGCTTGCAGAAAGGTATTTGGGTGAAGAAATTAAGCCAACAAATGCTTCCACTTCTCAAATGGATTTATTTAGCGCTCCTGCTGATGATACAACCGAAGAGGAGTCAGAAGAAACTACTTGGAAAACGCTTGAAAATACAGATCATAAATACAAACTCATACAATCTGTTGATGAAGCCAAAAAGTTAGCTGAAGAGTTAGCTAAACAGAAAGAATATTGCTTTGATACAGAAACTACGTCTGTTGATTCTCACACTGCTGAGTTAGTTGGATTAGCTTTTTCGTGGAAACCTGGTGAGGCTTATTATGTTGCCGTTTCTGATAATCGCGATGAGGCAACAGCAATGGCTCAGGTATTTAAATCGGCTTTAGAGAGTGATTCAAGTGTAAAGATTGGTCACAACATCAAATACGATATCAATGTGTTAAGCAACTACGGCATTGATGTAGCGGAACCTTTGTTTGATACAATGGTTGCTCATTATCTTTTGGAGAGTGACAACAATAGAAGAAGTATGGACGTGTTGGCAGAAACGTACCTCAAATACAAGCCACAGTCTATTACTGAGTTGATAGGGAAAAAAGGAAAGAACCAGAAAAGCATGCGCGATGTTCCTGTTGAAGAGGTTGTTGAGTATGCCGGTGAAGATGCTGACATCACCCTTCAACTCAAATCAACTTTTGCTCCTGAATTAGCTAAAGGTAAAGAAGAGGGAATATTCAAAGATCTTGAGATGCCTTTAATTAAGGTATTGTCAGACATGGAAATGCAGGGCGTGAAGTTGGATACGAATATGTTGGCTGAGTATTCTGAGAGTTTAGGTAAAGACATTTTATCTATCGAAAAGCAGATATACGAAACAGCAGGAGAAGAATTCAATATTGCATCTCCCAAACAGGTAGGTGAGGTATTATTCGACAAGCTTCAAGTAACTGATAAGCCCAAGAAAACCAAAACCGGACAGTATGCTACCAACGAAGAAGTGCTGCAAAGTCTGCATGGAAAACACCCTATTATCGGTCAGATTTTAGAATACCGTGAGGTTGTAAAACTCAAAAACACATACGTAGATCCACTTCCGAATTTGATTAATCCTGTTACTGGAAAAATTCACACATCATTCAATCAAGTGGTGGCTGCTACAGGGCGATTAAGTTCTGATAATCCAAATCTTCAAAATATTCCAATTCGAACCGAAAAGGGAAGAAAAATAAGAGAGGCTTTTGTTCCACAAGGTGATGACTTCACCTTGTTAAGTGCCGATTACTCTCAAGTAGAATTGCGCATTATTGCTGCGTTGAGTAAAGATGAAGCTATGATGAGTGCCTTTAAAGAAGGAATCGACATTCACAGTACAACAGCATCAAAAGTATACGGAGTTGATTTAAATGATGTAACTCGAGAAATGCGAAGCAATGCTAAAACTGTAAACTTTGGTATTATTTACGGTATTTCTGCCTTTGGTTTATCTCAACGCATTGGGATTTCGAGAAAAGAGGCTAAGGAGATTATCGATAATTACTTTGAGCAGTTCCCGAGAATTAAAGCCTACATGGATGAAAGCATCGAGTTTGCTCGTCAACATGGATACGTAGAAACTGTTTTAGGCCGAAGAAGATATTTAAGAGATATCAATTCGGCAAATGCAGTAGTAAGAGGTTTTGCTGAACGAAACGCAATTAATTCACCTATTCAAGGTTCAGCTGCAGATTTAATCAAGAAAGCCATGATAGCTGTTCATCATGAATTAAAAACAAAGGAATTCAAATCGAAGTTAGTGCTTCAGGTGCATGATGAATTGGTTTTAGATGTTCACACTTCTGAGGTAGAAGAGGTTTCTAAAATGGTTCAAGATAAAATGTCGCATGCTTTTGATTTGGGAGTTCCGTTAGATGTAGAATACAGCACTGGTGAAAACTGGTTAGTAGCACATTAATCAAGAAGTTTAATAAAGAAAAAGGCCGATAGTTACACTTAACTATCGGCCTTCTTTATGATGTTCAAATCCAAATCTTTAACGATGTTGGATAATTACTTTTTCGCGGTTAATCATTTGATTTTGATTGGTTTCAATAATATACCAACCATTTGCCATTTGGCTTAAATCAATGGATGTAGGAACTCCAGATTGGATGTAATTCTGTTGATCTACAACAACTTGTCCTAGTGTGTTGTAAACTCTAATGTTAGCTTCGCCATTTTGGTTAGAAACAACATTTACCAAACCTGTTGAAGGGTTTGGATATAACGAAATACTCGTTACGTCTTTCAAAGATTCAACACCAACAGGTTCTGAATCATCAGCAGTAAACATCCATGTTTCACTCCAGTCTGATGTAGCTGTTCTTAC
The DNA here is from genome assembly GCA_913045895.1 of uncultured Flavobacteriales bacterium. GTDB lineage: Bacteria > Bacteroidota > Bacteroidia > Flavobacteriales_G > Salibacteraceae > UBA6049. Next base: position 4,359 of record CAJWSQ010000113.1, read on the forward strand.
TCTCCAGTAGTATGTTTGACCAACAGTTAAACCAGTTAATTCATGTTGAGTATCAATATCGTCAGAACTAATTCCTAAGTATGATTTTTGAGCAGAAATTAGATTAGATGTGTTGAAAGAAGGATCAGTATCAACTTGAACTTCATAGTATGTTGTACTTGGGGTAGCTTTCCAGTTTAAAAGTGTTTTTTCAGCAGAACTTGTAGTGCTATTAATTGGATAAACCAACATAGGGATAGAATCTAGAGTACCCGTTATGTTGATGTCGTCTAAGAAAATATCATTACCTCCAGCAGTTGTTACTTGAAATCTAATTCTAGTTTCTTCAGTCAAAAAATGAGCTTCAAGATTAAACGAGTGATCTAACCAGTCAGATGGACTTAAGTTTGATAATTCAACAGAGGTTTGATCAATAGAGGCTAGAGAATTCCCTCCTCTTACATAGCGTAAAGCCCAAGTTTCTCCGCAATTTTGAGATACGTATACTCGAAAGATATCGTTATCAGTTGTAGTTTGTTGTGCATAAGCAGTTTTAAATGAAACCGTAGCGTTTACTAGATTGCTTAAACCGTAAGCTGGAGAAATTAAAGAAGCTACACCTTCAGTTTCTCCAAGTTGGTTCATTTTCATACTAGCAGAACCTGAAAATGCTTCATCAGTATTGTGTTCCCATCCATAATTTGAATCATCTGAATGATCTACAAACCAATTGTTAAGTTCTAAATCACTAGTGGTGAACTCAAAACTTTCTTGTAACGGTGATGAAGAACCAGGGTATGGAAGAACTTTGATGTAAGCCGTTTTAGTATCTGTTACAATATTGGTTCCATCTCCAACTGATAATTGCACAGAGTATGTTCCGGGTTGAGTGTACACAACAGTTGGGTTTTGCTCTGTGGAAGTATTTGGATATGCTCCTTCAAATTCCCATTCGAATTCTGTTGGGTAGAAGAATGATCTATCTGTAAAATCAACAGGTTGGCCAACACAAACTATCTGGCTTTGAGTTTCAAAGTCGGCTCTACATAAATTGTCTTGCTGGTCGTAAACTCCTGTAGCCATTAAGTTAGAAGTTGAGACTAGGTTTTGTAATTGGCTGATGTTTTCAAGTACGTTATGCATTCTGCTTTTTTGCCCAAGTGTGAACATGTTTTGACATTCATCATAGCTCATGTAGTTTTCAATTTGATCTACTACATCGTTTGCATATACCGAACCTGAGCCTATACTATCCGTGTTGCATGTATTCTTTGTGATATCACAGGCATAAGTAGGATGATCAGACTGAGGGGTATCACATACCCTATCTCCACTGTTGTGACAACTATTTCCACAACCCGACTGGTGCGTATGCATTAAATTCAAACAATGTCCAACTTCATGTGTCAAAGTTCTTCCATCACTTACTGAAGTGCCGATTCCAGATTTTCCAATTCTATCATGGCGAACTACAATTCCGTAAGTAGACCAACTACCAGTTCCAGGAAATTGTGCAAATCCTAAAACTGTTCCGCCTGATGATCCACCAGATGAAATGGAATTCACAACCCAAATATTTAAATATTGATCAGATGGCCAGTAGCTTATTGATTTTGGATCATTCCAAACGTCATATGTATAGTTCGGCTCATTTAACCTAACTACACCGTTGGTACAGTTTCCATCTGGGTCAATTCGGGCCATTCTAAACTCAATTTCACTATCTACCGCATAAGGTTTGAATATGGCTCTAGTTGCTGATGAATCTACGTTTGTGCGTCTGTAATCTTCATTTAGTACTTCAATGGCACTTTCAAGTTGCTCGTATGAGATATTTCCAATACCATTATCATGAACAACGTGAAATACTACTGGAATAACGTATGGTCCATTTCTTAAGCTAGCTGAACTTTCAGGTAACCCATCCATTTCCCAAACAGCTTCAACTTGCTGTTCAATCAAAGGGTTTTCTTCAATCTGTTTCTGAAGATAGATATCTGTTCCGCAGATGTTTTGGGCAAAAGAGAAAAAAGGCAACCACCCAATAAAGATGGTTGCAATTATTATTCTTGATTTATTCATGTTTTACTTTCAATTAATCCAATTCTAGTTTCAGAAATGGAATTAGCGATTGAGAGTAGAGGGCTAATTAATGTGATATAACTAATTTCTTAGTTGAAGTTGTTGTTTCTGAATCTACAACAATTAAATAAACTCCAGATGTCCAATCTTGAGTATCAAACTCAATGATGTTTTTTCCAGACGTTAAAGCAGTTGTTTTTGATAGTACTTGTTTGCCGAATACATCAAAAATATTGATGCTTGCCTGGTTGCTTTTTTGTGCGCTTAGCTGAATTTTAACCAAGTTATTTGCTGGGTTTGGATATACAACAAACTCATCTTGTTCATTTGAAGCATCATCAATACCAACTCCGTTATCAGCTACTGTGAAAGACCAAACTTCACTCCATTGTTCAGGGTTTGATGCGTTTACTAGTCTAACTCTCCAGTAATAAGTTTCACTAAAAGTTAAACCAGTTGCTTCGTATTCAGAGTCTAATCCGTCAGATAGAGATACAAAATCTTGAGTGATAGATACAGGATTTGAAAAGTTTGGATCTGTATCGTATTGCAATTCATACTGATCACATGTCATCGGCTGCCAGTTTAGTATGGTAGTTGCCGATCTATTTTGCATACCATCATACGGGTGTTTAAGTTGAGCAACATTGTTGAATGTACCGTTGATTACAATATCATCCAGATAATAGTTGTTACCATCTCCTGCTTCGAATGAAAATTTAAACTGAACGGCATCTTGAAGGAATGTATTAGGAATAGTGAATGATCTTGAAGCCCATTGGTTATTTGCTGGTGTATATGCAGATGATTCAGTACCGCCAGTACCAATGATAGGACCGAGTTGAGTAAGTAGACTTGTCCATGTTTGTCCATAATCTGTACTTACATAAACAATTATTCTATCCAAGTCAGAACTTGATCTTCTTGCGTAGGCATAGTTGAATGAAAATGATGCTGAACTGTATACAGACAAATCAAATGTCGTAGATTCTAATTCATATGCAAGGCCTGAATTGGCTCCGTAATTATTCATTTTCATACAGGCATCACCAGAAGTTCCATTATTTGGATCTAACTCCCAGCCGTAACCAACCAAAAGGTTGTTTTCATTTGGGTGCCAAAATTCAACTCCATTTTCTTCGAATGATTCTGAAACATATCCATTGTTTCCAATCAAAGGAACAACCATAATGTAGTTGTTTTTTTGTTTGCTAACAGTGTTGTTGTTTTTGCTTGCATCTAAATTTACTGCGTATGAACCAGCACTGTTATATGATATGCTTGGTGAATTAGCAGTTGACGCCTGAGTATTTGCTCCGGTAAAATTCCAGTTTATTGAAGTTGGTCCATATTGTGATCTGTCTAAAAAAGTAACAGTTTCAAATTCTGGAATAACTTGATCATCTGATGTGAAATTTGCTTCTGCCAAATCACCTAAGCCAACGCTTGCTAAATTGGTTACGCTCCATAAGTTGCTTCTTCCAGCAACTGGAGAGTTTAAAGTGGCATGCATTCTATTAACCTGACCCTCTGTGAACATACGATCACAAGAAGCATAGTCCATGATGTTTTGAACGTTGTCAAGAGAACCACAACTGATTTGGCTTAGATTACAAGTTCCAAAAGAGCCTATTGTGTTTGGTGTATCGTTTACATTGTCATCTACATTGCAATTGCTTGATACCCCTGGGTCATTTGTTGGTCCCCATGGGTGCGATAAATTAAAATAGTGGCCTATTTCATGAGATAAGGTATGCTGCCTTTGAGTTTGACTAGTTCCAATTGATCCAATATAACGTTGGTTGATTATAATGCCATCAATACCGGGATATTGGGCGGCAGTTGAAGGGAGGTAAGCATATGCTGCTGCACCTGTTGCACCATTAATTTGATCAACAACCCAAACATTTAAGTACATTGCTGGAGGCCATTGATTTAGCTTTGATCCATCGTCTCCTACAGATGTTTCGCTTGAATATATTCTGTCAATCCCAGTTGTTGGATTACCACTTGGATCAAGTTGTGCTAGTTCAAAAGTGATTTCTGGGTTTCCTATGATGTTTTCAAAAGAGGAAACAACATCAACCAAATCTGCATTCAACATATTGAAATCCAGATTTAATATTCTCATCTGGTCAAAGATTTGAGCATCTGAAATGTTTTCGGGCCCATTTTGATGAATCACATGAAAAACTACTGGAATTACGTATGTATTAGATCTCGATGATCTCTGCGTATTTTTAGTGAATTTTTGAGTAAATGATTCGAGCTCTTGTTCTGTTTTGTTTATCGCAGCGGCTGCCTCAGGATTCTGTAAAAGTGTTTCGGTTTTTGTGCCTTGAAGGCAGAAGTCTTTTCCTTTATCTTGAGCGTATGTAGTAGTTATTGTAGTTAAAATTGATGCTAAAAATAGCATCGTAGACAATAATCTTAATTTCATTATCCCTAACTCCTTTCGAGGTTTTAGAAAAGATTAGCTCTATAACTGGCCTCCAATCTG
>CAJWSQ010000114.1 GCA_913045895.1 uncultured Flavobacteriales bacterium
TAAAAGTATATTTTGATTTTGTTTCTTAAAATTCCGTGAGCCATTGGTGATCTACAAATATTACCAAGGCAAACAAAAAGTACTTTCTTAGGCATAAAACGAGGGTTAATTCGAGGCTAAATTATAAAAAAAAGAGGCGGTAAAAATTACCACCTCTTTAATACTGAATAGAGTAATATATCAGATTACTGAATCGCTATTTTCTTTTCTAAATCTTGGATGTAACCTTTAAATCGTTTGTCGGTTTCCATCAAGTTGTTTACTGTTTTACAAGCATGTAACACAGTTGCGTGATCTTTACCACCACAATGAGCTCCAATGCTAGCCAAAGATGCTTTAGTGAGCTGTTTAGCAAAATACATTGCTATTTGTCGTGCTTGAACAACTTCACGCTTACGTGTTTTAGATTTCAACAATTCAATTGGTAGGTTGAAATAATCGCAAACTACTTTTTGAATGTAATCGATAGAAACCTCACGAGCAGTGTTTTTCACAAACTTGTCAATCATCTGCTTAGCCAATTCTAATGTAATCGACTTTTTGTTTAATGATGATTGTGCAATTAATGAAATCAAAGCACCTTCAAGCTCACGGATGTTAGTTGTAATACTATAAGCTAAATACTCAACTACATCTTTTGGTAACTCAATACCTTCTGTGTACATTTTCTTTTGCAAGATGGCAATTCTTGTTTCAAGAGAAGGCACCTGTAAATCGGCACTTAATCCCCATTTGAAACGAGATAACAAACGTTGCTCAATTCCTTGCATTTCAACAGGTGGTTTATCACTAGTTAATACCAGTTGTTTTCCTGTTTGGTGCAAGTGATTGAAGATGTGGAAAAATACATCTTGCGTTTTCTCTTTACCAGCAAAGAATTGTACGTCATCTATGATCAACACATCAATCATTTGATAGAAGTGTATGAAATCATTTTGTGAGTTATTTCTTACAGATTCAATAAACTGTTGAGTAAATTTCTCTGAAGAAACGTACAATACCGTTTTATTGGGGTGGTTGTTTTTAATTTCAATACCTATAGCGTGAGCCAAGTGAGTTTTTCCTAAACCAACCGATCCGTAGATCAATAATGGATTAAAAGCTGTTCCACCCGGTTTACTTGCAACTGCAAATCCTGCTGAACGCGCTAGACGATTACACTCACCTTCAACAAAATTTTCAAAAGAGTAATTGGGGTTAAGTTGTGAATCAACAACAACTTTCTTTAATCCCGGAATGATGAAAGGGTTTTTAATTCCCCTTTGACCACCAACTTCAACTGGCATAGCAACAGATGGGTTGCGGATAGCTGAACGATGCGTGGTTGGTACTTTCATTGAATACTGCCCTTTACTAGGCGTATTGTAAGAGTTATCCATGATGATGGAATACTCTAATGATCCGTTGGGACCGAGCTCTTTCTTGATCGTTTTCTTGAGCAATGTTATATAGTGCTCCTCTAGCCATTCGTAAAAGAATTGACTAGGAACCTGAATAGTAAGGGTGTTACTTTTCAGACTAATCGGTTTGATCGGCTCGAACCACGTTTTGAAACTTTGGTGACTCACATTATCCTTGATAACGGACAAACAATTTCCCCAAACCTCATCATGTGGTTTACTCATTATTCGAACTCCTTAACTTTTTTAATTAAACTTGAAAATAGGACAAAACGGGTGCTCAACGATCCTCAGTTTGACAGTTGCTAAACAGTCAGGGGTTAGGACTTGTTTATCGATCACCGCGAGAACAAATGTGGGTAGAAAAAAGTGAAAAAAAAAGGTAACATCACCTTGAATTTCTGTTTTTTTTTACATCTACTGAATCTTTGGAAATCCGCGCCAAATGCTAACTTCCTGTGTTTTAACGTTGTTAAAAACTATTGAAAACTTGTCATATTTACGGAACGTTAACTGCTGTTAACTGAACATCAGTTAGTTGGTCAAAATTGTGTCTCCCTATTCACAAAAATGTGTTAGGAAGTCTAATTTTTTTTCGGTCTAGTTTTTGACTGTTCATAAACCTGTATGTACACATATTTGAAATCCATTTACTTTTGAAACGAATTAAATTGGATTATCATGTATAGGCACGAATGGAAGATGCGAGTTAGCTATGCTGACACTGATAGAATGGGGTATATGTACTACGGAAATTACCCTAAATTTTATGAAGTAGCTCGCGTTGAAGCATTACGTAATGTTGGGATTTCTTATAAGGAGTTAGAAGATAGTGGTGTAATTCTTCCAGTTGGCGATTTAAAAGTGAAATACATCAAACCTGCTTATTATGACGATCAGCTTAAGGTAGTAACGATAATAGATAAAGTGCCGGGGGTTAAGTTTCATTTTAGATATGAAATCTACAACGACAAAGAAGAATTGATAAACATTGGAGAAACAACTTTGGTGTTTGTGGATTTAAAAACGGGGAAACCCTGTAGGCCTCCCCATCATATTGAAGAAATATTTCAGTCCGTTATCACTGAGTAATAGACCATTTATAAGTTGTGGGTTTTATTTCATCTCCAGAAATGTAGATAATGTATAGCCCACTATTTTTTGGCTGGAATGTGATAGTACTTATTCCGGTGTTGAATTTATCCTGAAGTACAAGCTTTCCTGAAATGTCATAGATATTAACATCTCCCAATACTTTTGATTCAATTGAAAGTTGACTATTTGATAAACCACTTGGATTTTGGAAAGTGATGTTAACAAGTTGATTTTGGTTTTTGAAATCGGTAATTCCTGTTGATAACGTATCGTATAGTCCTCTTGTAACAAATACATCTGCTAATTCATAGTAATTAGCTCCACCATATAATAAACTGTCTGTATGGATTATCAGACCAGCGGCTTCTTTCATATCCATATCAAAAAACCAGCTATACATGCTTTCGAAAAGAAGAATATGTGTTACATCTCTTCCGATTAATTCTTCTAAATCCATTAATGTTGAGCTCCATAATGGTGCGTTATAATAATAATCATTTGAAGATAGATCGTCTGGATAATGCATGTTTGAGTTAGCAATTCTACCGTTCCAGAATTCATTATGACCATCCCAGCTAAACATGTTGTACCACTCGTGCTCATTGTGTAGCCTAGAGTAGGAGACTGCTAAATAATCACCAAGACCTTCATCAATAGCTCTTCGGTCTAAACCGATATTTGTGTTTGGGGCTGCACTATGCGATATAGCATGGCCGTATTCGTGAATGATTACATCTGCATCTTCAGCATCATCAACTCCGCCTTCACCAAAAGTCAACATACTTGGACTTGATTGAAAAGCACTTTGATCTTGTCCGTTAAATCCATGTACGTCAATAGGAAGTTGATAATTAACCAAATTGGTGAATCCTAAACTTTGAATGTAGTTTTGGTATTCTGTTATGTGATAAAATCCATTTACATCTTCAAACCCTGATTCTGATCTATCATAGAAAAAATCGCCAGTTGTGCTGGTTACGGGCGCAACAGTTGGTGCAGAGTGCTCAGCGATTCTAACAAAGTTGTTTTCTAGATAATATGTTCCACTGTTTTCTGACACATCTAAGGAAACTAAAACTCTTTCAGCGTCTAAACTAGCGTTTGTATTATCGTTATTGTCTACAAAATTCCCTCCATAGCTAGTTTCAGCAGAAGTAATAGGATCGGGTAAGAAAACATAGCCTTGAGCTGTCGCACGTTTTTTTAAAGCTGCATTTGCCCAGCTGTAATTTACATCAGCGTGATTGCTGTAATTGATAATCTCAATACCGAGTTCGTCAGTTTCTACCTGTTTATCAACTCCAACCAATTTATCAGATTCAATGATCCAACTACCGAAGTTGTTTGTTGTGATTTCCCAATTTGTTTGTGCTAGGTGAGATTGATAAGTGGTTTTATTTTCACTAACATGGATGTTTAAAAATGCATTGATGACAGGTTTGCCGTCAATGTATTGGCTATATCTGTAATGAGTAGCCGTTAAGCTGGTGATTGCTGTATCTAAAACCAGTTGATGCCTACTGTTTGTGTGATAATCCTGAAATTCTTCTTTTATGAAAGTCTCAACTTCAACTTTGTGATTTGTGTTTTTGAATTCAACTTCTAGTGTACCGGGTTGATTTTCAATGTATTTACTTCTCTTTTGAGCGAAAGAAAACGTTGTTATTAATCCAAAAGCAATTGATAGCGTAGTCTGTTTCATATAATAGAACTAACGATAGATTTCGCCACAAGTTAGTCTATTCCAATCAGTTTTGCTTGATGAATAAGGCTCAGCTGATCAATTAATTGCTGAAACTGACTTTTTCTCGATTCAAAGTAAACAGTGCATGAAGTAGGGTCATACGCTTGATCAGTTATTTTAATGTCATCACCTTTTAAAATGCGCATTACCTCATTTACTAAATCAAAAGGAACTTGTACTGCTGCAGACTCCATGATGAATCGTTTTTCAATTTTGGCATTTGAAACAGCTTCTTGAGCAGCTGCTTTGTAGGCTTGAATTAATCCTCCAACTCCAAGTTTTACTCCGCCAAAATAGCGTACAACTGCTATAAATGTTTGACTGAGTTCCGCAGATCTAATTTGACCTAAAATGGGCATTCCAGCAGAGTTACTTGGTTCGCCATCATCATTAGCTCTAAAAACCTTGCCTTCAGTATCCAATATATAAGCGTAGCAAACGTGTCGGGCTTGATGGTGTTGTTTGTGGATGTCATCAAGAACTGCTTTTACTTCATCTTCTGTTTTGGAATGGAAACAGTAACCAATGAACTTGCTGCCTTTTTCCTTGTATATCGATTCGCCTGGTTGAGCTATGGTTGAGTAAATATCTGATTCCATCAACGCGAAAATGCAAAAAGCAGAATAGAACACAAAGCTACAAATACACCTCCCCAATTGAGTTTGGTTTTTTGTTCTTTAAAAATCCAATAACCTAAAAGGGCAGAGAAGGCGATGATGCTAACGTTGTTGATTGGAAAAATAAGCGATCTAGTGATGAATGCGTGGTCTAATGCTTCAAGGATTAAGTAAATACTGAAAAAGTTGATGATTCCTAAAGTGAAACCACCGATCAACTCTTTTTTCTCGAATTTCAAGTTTCTTTTTAAACCTAAAAAAGACAATCCAACAGTTGCTGCTGAACCAAATATGAGTGTAGAGAACGATTCGTTGTTGCTCTCAATCACAAATCGGGATGCTAAATCAACTAAGGAGTCTAAAACTCCACTTCCAATAAATAGAATGACCGGTAAGTACCTTTGCGATGTAGATTGCTTTGTGCCTTTCTGGTAATTAACCATCCAAATGCTGATAATAGCCAATACAACTGCAATCCACTGGAAAAGATTTAGTGAATCGTTGTAAATGAAGCTTCCGATTAAAACTGGAAAAATAAGCGACATCTTGGTGCTTATGGATGCAATTGTAACTCCAAACTTTTGTGTGGTTAGCCCCATAACGTTGAAAAGCGTGAAGAATAGAATTCCCAAACCAATTGCTAAACCTAATTCCGTGTAGGAGAAGTGGTTTTGGTAAACTTGAAAGACTAAAAAACCAAAAGTAAAAGCAGTAATATAGTTGATTACAATGGCTTTAACCGTTGTTATTTTGTAGATGTGGAAAAGGTTGAATATTACAAATATGAGTGTTGATGCTACAATTGAAAGCAACAAGTAGATCATGTTTTTAGTATTTTATCTCTTGTGAAAATAATTGTTGGCACGATAATCAAATAAAGAGCAATGTGTATTAAAATAGGAGTGGGGATAAAGTCATTCTTGAAATCGTAAAATAACTCGAAGAAGATAATAAATAGTAATTCATACAAGAAAGCACCTCCTAAAACTAAGGAAAAGCAAATGGCTTTTGTAGGCCAATTGATTATCTGATACAATTGCAGAATAACAACTGTAATTGATATAGTGAATAGTACAAACATCCACAGCTTTATGGTTGAGTTGTCTTTGTATTTAAACAAAGGACTTTTAGCGTTTTTCATTTTGGTGTAGCTGGTATTTGCTTCAAAGTTCTTTTTCAATTGCTTGATTTCAGCATCTTTTGCTGCCTCGTTTAAGCTATCAGAAATAGTGTTATGAAGCTTGTAATGGCTATATGCTAGCTCCACATTATTCATGGCTTCATAGGTTAAAGCCAGATTTAAATGAGCAATTTGTACATCATCATACGCTTTAATAGAATCGGCAATGGCTAAGGAGCTTCTTGCGTAAGCAAGCGATTCATCGTATTCTTCATAAAATCTTGATGTTTCTGAAAGGTTGTTGTGAACCAACATGATTCCGCTTGGATGTTTCAGGTCTTCAAATATTTCAAGTGCTTTGTTGTAGTAGAATAGGGCTTCATCAAAACGCTCAACATCAGCGTATAAACTACCGATGTTGTTGTAGCTTAATCCTATGTTAGACAGGTTAGCATCGTTGTCAATTTCTATTTGGATGGATTTAAGGTAATAGTCTATAGCTGTTTCAAAGTCGCCTTGTTCATCGTAAATGATTCCGATGTTATGCATAGCTCTTGATTCGCCAAACTTGTCATCTAAGTGGATATAAATGGTTAAAGCTCTTTCGAAGTATGATTGAGCTTCTTCAAAGTTCTCTTGAATCAGATAAACTGTACCAATGTTATTGAGGGAATTTGCAACTCCGCGCTCATCGTCTAAACCTTCTTTAATGGCCATTGATTCTGAGTAATACTCAAAGGCTTTGTCGTAAATATCCAGATCGTAAAAAGCTAAACCTTTGTAGTTTAATACTTTAGCTAAGTCGCTTTCATTGTTGATTTCACGGTATATTTTTTCTGATTGGTCATAAAGATATATGGCAGAATCGTATTGATCTGTGAAATAATGGTATAGACCTTTATAGCAAAGTCCCTTCGCTAAACCATCTTTGTAATTAATGGAGTTTGATCTTTCAATTACTTGGTCGCAGTATATACTTAAAGAGTCTTGATTTTGATACTTCAAGCTCCATGCAACATCACAAAGAGCTTCAATTTTGTCTTCTTCAGTGGTCGCTTCGCGGTATTTTTTCCATTCTTTTTCAGAAGAGAATCCACTTGTGCTTAGTAGAGTTAGTATGATTGATATGAAGAACACTCTCATGATGTGTATAGATAAAGGCTGTTGTTTTTAAACGTAATCTGATTGGTTGGCTGAAACTTTAAAGTAGGTGCGGAAATTCCAGATTCGATGAATAAATCATGCGATTTAAATCGCCAAATCTCATTGTGATTATTTGATTCAATAAAACTGGAAATTAATTCTTTACCACCTTCTATTAAAAGTGATTGTTTATTGTTTTCGTAGAGTAGTTTTAAAGTGAAGTCAACTTTGTTATTCCATTCAGTTTTAATGAATTTCACTGGACCGTCTTCTCGATCTTCAACGCTGTTAATGATCCAAGTGGGCTGCCCGTCATTAAAAAGGTGAAGCGATTTTGGGAGGTTGTTATTTCTGTCAAAAACAACTCGAATGGGCGATCTTCCATTCCAATGTCTGACATTTAATTTGGGGTTGTCTTTCAAAGCTGTTTGATAACCAACTAAAATAGCGTCAAATTTAGCTCGCTCTTTGTGGTTAAATGTGTTTACCAATGAGTTTGTAATGGATAAAGGTTTATCGTCACGGGCTCTTTCCTTATCAATGAAACCATCAGCTGTTTCAGCCCATTTGATTCTAACCCAAGGTTTTTTTTGTGTATGGAAGTGAATGAACTGTTTGTTGAGCTCTTTTGCTTCATCTTCTAAAATACCAACATCAACTTGAATGCCGTTTGCTCTAATCTTTTCAATGCCTCGGCCACTAACCAATGGAAAAGGATCTTGCATTGCTACAACAACACGCTTAAACTGATGTAAAATGATTAAATCGCAGCAAGGAGGTGTTTTGCCGTGGTGAGAGCAAGGTTCAAGACTGACATAAATTGTACTTTCTTTGAGTAGCGATTTATCATCAACGCTATTCACAGCATTTACTTCAGCATGTGCTTCACCATATTTTCTGTGGTATCCTTCACCAATAATTGAATTGTTGTGCACAATTACTGCTCCAACCATCGGGTTTGGAGCCACAAATCCTTGTCCTTGAGCGGCTAACTCAAGACATCTTTTCATATATTGAACATCTTGCACCGAAGCTTGCATACCGAGCCAAATGTAGGTTAATTCGCGTGAACTATTTAACTCATTTGTTATGATGAAAATGCCAGATAATACAATTCAAGCTGTTGAAGATTATTTCCATCTTCAGCTAGATGAAATTTGGGATGAGCGTGAAGCTACTCAGTTCTTCTATCTGGCTTGTTATCATTTCTTTAAGTGGAATCGAGTTGATGTTAGAATGAATCGAGATCATCGTTTTTCTGAATCTGAATTACTTCGATTTATTTACTTGGTAAAAGATTTGAAGAAGCGAAAACCCATACAGCACATTTTTGGTTGGGCACCTTTCTTGGATTATGAGTTTAATGTAACTCCTGATACGCTTATTCCGAGACCCGAGACAGAAGAGTTGGTTGATTGGGTTGTGAAGTTTTTTGGAAAGGACAATAAGCTGTCCGTTCTTGATGTTGGCACAGGAAGCGGTTGTATTGCTGTTTCAGTCAAAAAAGCACTTCCAAACGTAAACATGACTGCAATTGATTATTCAGATGATGTGCTAAAAGTTGCCAAATCTAACGCAGATAAATACGCTGTTGATGTAACCTTTAAACAGCTTGATTTTCTGAATGATACAGTTGTAGATCAATTTGATGTGATTGTAAGTAATCCGCCTTACATTACTCAAGAAGAAGCTGATGGCATGGAGAGTCACGTTTTAGATCACGAGCCTCACTCTGCTTTGTTTGCATCAGGTGATGCGCTTATTTTTTACAGGAAA
>CAJWSQ010000115.1 GCA_913045895.1 uncultured Flavobacteriales bacterium
CTTTAATTTGCGAGACTACCGAATTAAGAATAGAGTAGACGGATTAAAAAACCAGGTTCAATTGTGTAGCGATGATATTGAACAGGTGATAGCCGATTTTGAGGAAGACTTCTATTACTTCATTCTTTCCAATCAAGATATTGGCGATTTCACCAAAGATAATTCTCGTCTTTCGCAAAACATCAACAACTTTTTAGAACATCACAACCACTTAGCAGATTCAATCATCATTATTAAAGATGATGCACACATTAAGGCTTTTTTAGATGATAGAAAAACCCTTGTTATTGATGATGAATACATATTCAACCACATTGATTATAGTGAACTTAAACCGTTAGATTTTCAGTTTATTCAAGAGGGGAGTTACCTCATTTATCGCCACGAAGGAATGATGTACATTCTTTCAACATCTCCATCGCGTTTAATCAAAGAAAATCTGAGTAATTACTACTTAGGTATTGGTTGTTTTAAGTTGATTTACAGCGATTATTATGGGATAATTCCATTTGAAACTCCCAAAGGCAAAAACACGGATAACATAGACTTTAAATTCCCAGCAAATATTGAAAAGCAAATTAAAGAACACGCAGAATCTGCTGTTCAATATGGCTTTAATGCTAATGTAAATGTGGCTGGTGAAGAGTATAAGCTCATTTTGGAGCAATATCCGATTAAGGTTTTTGATACAGATTATGCTATTCTATTTGCAAGTGATGAAGATCAAGAGTTGAGTCAAATGGCTACCACTTTTTATGTGGTTGCTGGCTCTAATTTATTGTTGATCATTATTGTGGTGTTGATGTTCTCATTCAACATGAAGCGTTTGCGAGATACTTCAGATAATCTAGCTAAAAGTAAAGACGAATTGTCTGCTTTAGTGAAACAGCAAAAATTGCTTTTTGAATACAGCGAAGATTTCTCTTATCGTTTCGATAGAGACGAAAACTACGATTATGTTTCAGAAAACATTCAGCGTGTTTTAGGATACACACCAGAGCAATATGCCAGACCTGAAAATCGCAAGTTAACCGATAATCCGGTTAATATTGATGCCATTCGAAATAAGGAGCAAATCTTACATCAGGGAATCGAAAAAACTGGTTTTTATCAAGAAGTTTTTAATTCTGCTGGTGAACCCAGAATGTTGGAGGTTAAAGAAAAACCAATTACTGATGACAATGGTGAGGTAATGGCAGTTATTGGAATTGCCAAAGACGTAACCGAGCGTTTTGCATCAGATCAGAAGTTTAGGGTTTTATTCGAATTCTCAACAGATCCTTATTTCATTTACGATGAAGATGGTATTATAGATTGCAACGATGCTGCTGTTAATATTCTCGGTGTTAGTGGAAAAGAAGAGTTGATTGGAGCTAAAATCTCACAATTCTCGCCAGATAGACAGCTTGATGGACGTTCTTCAAAGTACAAAGCTGAAGAGGTCGATAACATCGCAAACGAGCGTAAATACCACAAGTTTGAGTGGACTCACGTAAAAAATAATGGAACTTTCTTCCCTGTGGAAGTAACATTGACGCCAGTTCGTTTGAATCACAAAAAAGTGATGCTTTGTGTGTGGCACGATTTAACCGAGCGTAAACGTGTTGAACAGGTCTTGATTGAATCGAAGAAGCGTGCTGAAGAGCTTGCTGCGCAAAAGCAACAGTTCTTGTCGAGTATGAGTCACGAGATTAGAACTCCATTGAATGCCGTTATTGGAATTACCCATTTCTTGATGGAAGAAGATCCGAAGCCAGATCAAATAGATAAGCTGAGAACATTGAAGTTCAGTGCCGATAATTTGCTCTCATTGGTGAATGATATCTTGGATCACAGTAAAATTGAGTCGGGTAAAATTATCTTCAGCAACGAGAAGTTTGATATCTACGAGCGATTAACTGGACTGAAAGAAATCATGCAGATTAAGTCGGTTAAGAAAAACATCGCTCTTAATCTTCATATTGATAAAAATATCCCGCAATTTGTTAAAGGTGATGCGGTTAGGCTCAATCAGATATTGCTGAATATTGTGAGCAACGCCATCAAGTTTACAGAAAAAGGAGAGGTAGAGATATCTTCTAAATTACTGGGTCAAACCAAAGATCATGTGGAATTGGAATTCCAGGTTTCTGATACAGGAATTGGTATTGAGAAAGAAAAACTGGAGTCGATTTTTGAAACATTTACTCAAGCTAATTCTAACATACTAAATACCTATGGTGGAACTGGATTAGGATTAGCTATCACTAAAAACTTAATTGAATTGCAAGGCGGTACAATTCAAGTTGAAAGTGAATTGGGTAAGGGTTCTGTTTTCACCTTTAAGCTCAGTTTCCACAGAGTTGAGCAATCGCAGGAAAGCAACCAGGAGCTACCTGTAGATAAGAAAACGTCTCTGAAAGGTGCTCGAATTTTATTGGTAGAGGATAACCCAATTAACCAAAAGATTGCAAGTCAGTTCTTGAATAATTGGGGAGCTTTAGTTGAGGTAGCTTCCAATGGTAAAGAGAGTTTAGATATGGTTGCTAAAAAGCAATACGATCTCATTTTGATGGATATACAGATGCCAGAAATGGATGGTTATGAAACTACATCTGCGATCAGAGCCATTGATGATGATTACTACAAAACTGTTCCGATTGTTTCTTTAACAGCCGATGCATTTACAGAGGTAAGAGATCGTGTTCTAGAATCTGGAATGACTGATTATGTAACCAAACCAATTAATCCGGATCAGTTTTTAAGTACAATCAGTAAATATTACAAACCGAATGGTTAGAGGTGTTTATAACATATCCTCAAACGGACCTTCACTAAAACGGTAGTACTTTTTAGGGTATTCAAAAAAGTGTAAACTTCCTTCTGTAGATAGCTCAGACCAATTATCGATATTGAAGTCTACTGCCACAATTCCACCAGTTGGGATATTAGCAAACTCAACATCAGTAAAATCTTCAGCTGCAGCAGTAATTGCTGGGTTGTGACTAACTATAGCAACCGTGTCAAAACGATTATCGACCTCGTGAACTGTTTTTTCATAATCGTACGTGGAGCCCAAGTACAAACGGTTTTCAATTTGTATGGATTGCGTATCCATCCCAATCTCTTTAGCTATTCGTTTAGCTGTAGATTTTGCTCTTTTTGCAGGACTACTAATAATCAACTCAGGCAAAGCATCATTTTGTTTCAGCACTTTCCCCATGAAAGGTGCATCGCGTTTACCTCTTTCATTTAAAGGTCTGTCGATGTCTAATTGAGTAGCTTCGTTCCAGCTAGATTTGGCATGTCTTATAAAAAGTACACGTTTCATTATTCAAACGTTTGGTCTACTAAATAAATAAAAGCAGCTAAAGCAGCGGCTCCTAATTGCAATTCTCTTGGGTTTACATTTTCAATTACGTCACTTGCAGCGTGGTGGTAATCGAAGTAGCGTTGAGAGTTGGGGTTCAATCCCGCTAAAAACACTTCTCCATTTTTAAGCGGACCAATATCTGCACCGCTTCCACCTTTTTTGAATTTGTAGATATCGAAATCCTCTAAATAATCGCGATAGGATTTTACTAACTCAATTTGTTCAGGAGTACCGTCTAATCGAAACCCTTCGGGGTAACTACTACCAGCGTCAGTTTCAACAGCCATGATGTGTTTTTCCTTGTTTTCTTTAGCTAACTCAGCATATTTTTTACCACCGCGTAAACCGTTCTCTTCATTCATAAAAAGCACCGTTCTTAAAGTGTGCTTGGGTTCATATCCCATGGCTTTCAATAAACGTAATGCTTCAATAGATTGTGCAACACCAGCACCATCATCGTGTGCGCCTGTGCCCAAATCCCAAGAATCTAAATGGCCACCAACTACAATGTATTCTTCTGGTTTTTCGGTTCCTTTAATTTCGCCTATTACATTGTGCGAAAGTGTATCTGGACGCCAGTAACTCGAAATTTTGTAAGCTATTTTGATGTGCTCATCAGCTGTAAGCTGTTTGTGAATTTCCTCGGCATCAACAGTTGAAACGGCAGCAGCAGGTATTTTATCGTATTTATCTGAATAAGCCATGCTACCAGTGTGAGGAAGCGTATCTAAGCGAAGTGTTAATGATCTCACCAAAACACCAACTGCTCCATATTTAGCAGCTTCTTGAGCACCTTTCCAACGTTGATCAACACCACCGCCATAAGCTGTAAACGTGCTCAAATGAACTGGATTCATAGGTCTATTGTAGAACACGATTTTTCCCTTGATAGCTTTTTTTCCTAAACGTTCTAGGTCTCCGAAGTTTTGAACTTCAACAACTTCTGCTTCTAAAACACCATCTGTTTTAATAGATCCACCAAGTGCCGTAACACGAATGAGAGATTCACCCGATTGAGTTTTAAGAAATCCAAATTCTTCATCGCCACGTTTCCAATTCGGAACCATTACTTCTTGTAAGAAAACGGAGTCAAACCCTAAGTCGGTCATTAACTGATCTGTAAATACAACTGCTTCGGCAGCACCTTCAGAACCAGATAATCTTGGCCCAACCTCTGAGCAGAGTCTACTCAAAAAGTCGTATGATTTTCCATCGGTTAAAGAATATTCAAAAAGCTGCTTGATGAAGTTGTATTTGGTAGAATCAACTTGTGCTTGAAGGGAGAAGCCAAAGGCCAGTGCTCCCACAAATGTGATGAGTTTTTTCATGCTCTTGGATGAAATTGAATAATACTATCTCTTAAATCTTGGCGATCTAAATGGGTGTAAATTTCAGTGGTGGTAATGCTTTCGTGGCCGAGCATTTCTTGCACAGCACGTAAATCAGCACCTCGTTTCACCAACTCAGTTGCAAAACTGTGTCGCAATGTATGAGGAGAAATGGTTTTATGCAAACCCGCTTTCTCGGTTAATTGTTTGATGATGGTAAAAATCATCACTCTTGTAAGCTGTTTTCCTCTACGGTTGAGAAAGAGAATATCTTCTTGTCCGTATTGAATAGGTTGGAACGGACGCACTTGATCTTTGTAAATCAAGATTTGCTTTTTGGCATAATCTCCCAGTGGAACGAGTCTTTGTTTATCTCCCTTTCCAATGATTCGGATAAATCCTTCATCCATGAAAAGATCTGTGATTTTGAGGTTGGTTAACTCAGAAACACGTAATCCGCAACCGTATAAAACTTCAATAATGGCCTTGTTACGTTCACCTTCGGGTTTACTCAAATCAATGGCTGCAATCAGTTTTTCTACTTCATCGTTGTTGAGTGTATCTGGGAGTTTACGAGCCACTTTTGCACTTTCGAGTAATTCCGTTGGGTCATCATCGATGTAGTCTTCTAAGATGAGGTATTTGTAAAATGCCCGGATTCCGGACACAATGCGGTTTTGAGTCGTTGCAGATAATCCCAACTCATTGATCCATTTAATAAATCCTCTGATATCTTGAATAGAAATTTGAAGTGGAGATTTATTCAGGCCTTTAGAATCAACATATTGCCAGAGTTTTTCAGCATCTCGTTCGTAATTGATAACAGTATTGGTTGAGAGCGAACGCTCTACTTTGAGGTAACCTCTAAATCCTTTTAAGTATGAGTCCCACGTTGACATTCGACCTCAAATGTAAAGTCCTTTGGCTTACGGAATGGTAATTCAACGAAACAATTGATCTAAATCTTTACGACCAACAATTGCCATTATTTCTACCGTGTTGATTTGAATGCGATAGAAGATACTATCAGAACCACAAATGCACCTTCTGTATCCTTTTCGAATAGAATCTACAGCTTCAAATGCATTTGGCTTTGAGGCAATTATTTCAAAGTGATGAAAGAAAGCAGCGATGTATTTATCAGCTTGTACTTCTCCAAACTGGTTTAATGTAAACTGGTGAATGCGAATTAAATCTTCTTTAGCTGTATTCGAAAGCCTGTAATTAGCCATCGAGTTGAGATTTTGATTCTTTAATTATTTCTTCCATTGAGTCAGTTGTGAAGCCACTGTTTTCAGCATGTTCTAATTTTAATCTGAGTAATTTCAATTGCTCTTCTTTACTTCTTGCTTGGCGAATCAAATCATTAATGAGTTCACTCTTGCTGGCGTACTCGTTCTTATCAACTTGATTTTTAAGCCACTCATCATTGGGGTCGGTTAAAGTAATACTCTGTCTAGCCATCATGAATCGTTTGGTGTAAAAATACACCAAATATGAATCAATATCCACTATTAAAGAATCGGAGTGGAGTATTGGTGCAACTATTTCATCATTCACTAACATTTTTTTCAGACCGTAAAAAGGTTACGGTTTGGGCCGGTACGTTTGTCTCATCTTAATTACTAAAACACACAGAAATGCAAAATTGGATATCAAAATGGTTCGCTAGAGAACGTGAGTTTGTCAATCAAATTTACAATGGCCCAGTAGAAAGTTTGTTGGAGTTTGATGTTCCGCATATCTACCATCATTTGCAACCAGGATCTGAATTACTTTTGCATTTAGAAGTGGCCGGTAATCAAGAGCGTATTGCTGTTTATTACAGACAATTTAAACTGGGCTACATTCCAACGGCTTACTCTCCAGTTTTAACAGAATTACTACAACGCGGATTCTTTTTAAAATCTAAAATCAGCAAAGTATTACGCGAAAAATATTTACCAACTGAGCACATCGAAATTTCTATAACTGATCAAATTACACAAGCATGAAAACGTTGAAAGCATTGAAAAAAGCGTTGAATAACGCGCATCAAAAAAATCAAGTGTCGGTAGCGCAGTGGAACACATTTTCGGCATGGGTTATTGAAGCTTGGAAAGCACATTGGAAAAATCAAACGTGGCAATATGCTATCGAACTTCCGCAGTTAAGTTGCTATGAGTATTTGTGTGACGAAGATGGAATGTGCATCATCTCTAACGATCAATTATTGCGTGTGAATTTCAATCAACACACACAAAATCAAGTGGAGGAAACCATTCAGTGGATTGAAGCTTTAAAGAATGAAGCAGAATATTTAGATGCTGCTATTTTAACAGCCCAACTGTTGTTAGTTAAACCAGAATCGTATGCTATTAGATGTGATTTAGCTGATTTGTATTTGAAAGCTGAAACATACAAACCCGCGTTGAATCATTTGAAAACAGCAATTGAATCATCGCCTGCGCAATGGAGAGGTTATTGGTTACGAGCGCAAGCATACCAAAAGCTAGGTTGGTTTGATCGTGCGTTAGATGACTTAGATACGGCATTGTTGTTTGCGGCTGATGCTGCAATGGTTATGTTAGAAAAATCAAACATCTATTGGAGTTTGGGTGAAGTAGGCAAGGCGATTCGTGCTCACAAAACAGCTTTGAATCACGAAGTAGATAACGACCAATGGTGGGCACAATTGGCTGCAAGACAATATGAAGTTGAGAGTTTTCAAGATGCGTATGCAAGTATGGGTAAGGCGTTGGAATTGAATCCTTTTTGTTCTAGTCATTTGTTAAACTTTGCCATTGCTGCTCAACACATGGGTAAGCAAGAGCATGAAGTAAAAGGGTATTTAGAAATTGCTAGAGATTTGGGTCACCCAATGGCTGAATCGTTGTTGCAGAACTTTGCGGTTAAACAACCAGAAGCCCTTTTAGTTTGAGTACCAGTCTCTCACAGCTTGTAGAAGTTCGCTAGTTGAGTCTGTTTGCTCTAGAATATTGGTGAACGACATCACACGTGTTAAATAAACGGTGTGATCTTTTAAATCATCCGTAACAACCATATCTACCATTTTGTAATGCCTCGGATCTTCCATTACTTCGGCTAGTTGATAGCGGTTTTCCTCAAAAACATAATCTATCATTCCAACATTTCCACGTTCGTTAACAATCAGAATTAC
This sequence comes from uncultured Flavobacteriales bacterium, assembly GCA_913045895.1. Lineage (GTDB taxonomy): Bacteria > Bacteroidota > Bacteroidia > Flavobacteriales_G > Salibacteraceae > UBA6049. Next base: position 7,841 of record CAJWSQ010000115.1, read on the forward strand.
TTGAGTAGATCTGCTAAATTGATCTTGAAAAGGCTGTACGTATCCAATGGTATAAAACGGGTTCAACAAAACGGTGTGTTTTATTTGAGCATCGTGAAGCAATTCAATTACAGAGCTTAACTTGTCTTTAATAAGTTCACCTGGAAAATCAGTTTCAGTTAATTCATCTCGTTCTACCCAAAAACCAGATTGATTGAGGTATTGCATGGTTCCTACCCGAAGCTTGTAATCGAATTCACTGGAATTGTCTAAAACGTAACCCGGATAGTAATAATCAACACCTTTAATTTTTGCAAACTGAATCTCTAGTAACATGGTGTAAATGCCTAAACTATTTTTACTGTAGTTAAAGTCGTAAATACCCAGTAAACTGGCTATAGATTCTTCGCCTAAATCGAAAAGTGAGTAGGCCACTAACTGTGAGTTGCTGTATACACAAACTTCATACGTGTTGAAAACGCTTGACTTTCCATAAGCAAAAAGAAATTGGTCTAAGCTCTCAAACAAAAAGCCTTTAAAGCGTTCCATATGTTTTTGGTAAAGCTTTTCCTTGGCCTCGTTCAACTGTACTTTTTGAATTTTAAAAGTGAACTGCTGATCGTTTTGTTTTTTGATTTTACGCAGACTTTTACTTAGTGTATGCGATTTAAGCGGTAACCTGATGTTTAGAATGCTATGTACATCTCCATCTAAACAAATAACTCGGCTGTTGTGTAGCAAAACACTATTCCTAAACCAACCTGTTTCCAGGTAGTAATCTAAATCAGAGGGAGATAACTTTTCAGGTGCGTAAAACTGAATGAGCATGGGGTCAAAAATAGTGAATGTAAAGGCTGTAATGTAAATTAAATGTTAAAACACAGTCTGACTTTTATAATTCTTAGGAAAGCTGACATAAAAAACTAGGGGTCTATAATATTAGTTTCATTG